>JAIBAP010000114.1 GCA_019695115.1 Caldilineales bacterium
TACTTGTATAGTCTCTCGTACGGCGGTTGGCATGGTTCTCTCCTTGCAGGAGCTTGTGGGAATGGTTTCCTGCAATCATGAACCATCCAGCCGCCTTTGTCACGTCAGCACTTAGCGGAAACTAAAGGAATACCACTTGGAATATAGCGGAAGAACCTTTTTGTCCGTCGTTTCCAGAACCCAGTACCTGGCCTCCAACGTTCGCTTTGAATAAAGCCCGCCCAACTGCTCATAGGGGAAAGCCTTTGCTTTCTTGCTCGGTCCTAGGAGGCCAAGAGGAGCTATCAACACGCGACTGTCGGTGATGGCAACACAATGAGCCGAATCTCGCATTCCAAGCATTTGGACCAAACAGCCAGTGCGCGCCAGCATAACAGTATTGGCCATCAACATGGTTTCACCCGGCTGCAGATGAGGGGCCAGCCCTTTGCTGGCTTGTTCCTGCATCAGACTCTTGGGGTCAAATGGCCCATCGAATAGGCGAGAAATTGTTTGAATCAATTCTGGCGTTGGCTCAGAGGCAATATGGGCCTCTGCAGGTTGTTCTGGCGGGATTATGTTTGGCTCGGTACTCATCGCAGCCTCCACTGAGTGAAAGGTATAAGGGAGTTTGTTCTGACACGCTTGTGTCACCTTTGCGCTTGAGAGCAGATGCTTGGCCCGTCATGGCCCATACCGCCCGCAACTTAGGCAGACCGTAAGAAGAATTTCAACCCCAGCCCTGCAAACGGCTAATCTCTCCCAAAAGCGCGCTTGCCTTGCGGGACGCCTCAGCCGCCTGCCTCTCATAATCGCGTTGCGCCGCGTACATCTCAACGCCATCGCCGCCCCAACGCCTGGCCTCTTGCTCAGCCTTGAGACAGTTGGCCGCCTGTTGGTCGAAGAACTCCGACATCTCGCCCCAATAATCGGCTTCTCGCTTCAACTCAGTGATTCGATTGCTGTCTGCCATCCTTGCCTCCTTACAACGGCCTGCTTGCGATGGAAGCGGGAAACAAAAACCCCGTTCCCTCCCATTCTCCCCCCACCCCCCTCCCAACACAACGGAGCTTTTACCGCTATTCTCTAGGTAATTCTTCCTACAGAAAGGCGCGACGCCTCATTACCGGCTGGCGCCTGGGTAGAGCGTGAAAAAAACCTGATCACGAACGACACGAATGGACGAATGACGCGAATGAATGTTCGGGGGAGAACCGGCGCCAGGGTCAAGCAAGCGGCGCCCAGCCCCTCACGCTCGTCCCCACCCCCACCTCCGACCTTACCTCCACTCCCCCACCCACACTTTCCATGTGCAGCCGCATATCCAGCAAGCTGCTGTAGCCTTTGTCGTCACCCTGATAGGCTTGCGTCACATCGAAGCCCCGGCCATCATCCTCCACCGAAAACGCCGCCTGACCATTCTCACGACCCAGCCACACGGCCAACCGGCTCCCCTCGGAATGCTTCAGGGCATTGTGCACCGCCTCGCGCACCGTCCGATACACCGCCACTTTCGCCTCGGTCGAAAGCAGCAGTTCGACCTCCGGCTTCAGATCGATCTCGATCCGCATCGTCGTCTCCTGCTGCACCCCATCCAACCAGTTCTGCAACGAGCGAATCAAGCCCTGCTGCACAAGCAGTTCTGGCGCGCGGAGGTAATTCAACAAGCCTCGCAGTTGCCCCGCCTCGGCGCTGATACGCTCCTGCCAGCGCTCCAATTCGCTAGCGATGGCCGTCTGCCGTTCCTTCAGATCGTCCAGCCCATAGGTCAGCACCAACAGGAATTGGAGGATCGTGTCGTGCAACTCGCGGGCGATCTTGCGGCGCTCGTTCTCCTCGGCCTGCATCACCAATTGCGACGTGGCTTGCAGACGCTCGAGCTGGCGCGTATTCAGGATCGCCAGCGCCATCTGTCGGGCAAGGATGCCGATGAGCTGTAGATCCTTGTCGTCATACAACTCGCCCGTCCAGCGCGGCCCCAGCCCCAGCAGCCCGGCCGCCTGACCACGATCGACCAACGGCGCCCATACACTGATCTTCGCGCCCGAATCGACAATCAGCGACTCGAAGGTTGGCGCCGGCTTGTTTGCTCGTTGTGGATCGGGCTGCCCGACCAGCGCGGCGCCGAAACCGACAGAAAGGGGATGGGGTGAAACTGGCTGGCCGTTGTGCAACCGCTCCAACATCTGACGATCCCCATCGATCAGCCAAATATCGGCGCTTTCGGCATCCAGGTCGCGGTTGAAAGTCGCCCAAGTCGTTTGCGCAATCGCCTCGATCTTCTGCAAGCCGCCCACCTGCTGGCTAAATCTTACCACGATCTGATAATCCAGGCTCTCACGCTGGAGCAGCCGGTTGAAGAATGCCGCCGGCCCGCGACGCAGGCCGACGACAGCGCCCGTCGCCAAAGAGGCAGCCAGGATGGGCAGAAAACTCACCTGTTGGCCGATGGCCAGATACACCATGTTGGCAATCCAGATGCAGGCGATGCCGACCAACAGCCCTGTTAGAATCCGCGCCTGCGAGACGAACAGCTGATAGCGCAGAATCACGTAAGCCACGGCGGCCGCAAAGGCCAGTCCCAGATAGGAAGTGCTTTGGAGCAGATTCGGTGTGGGAATATCGGTGATGAAGAACAGGATGTAGGGCAGCAAGGCCAGGAAGGTCAATACCAGCCCGAGCATGATCAACCCCGCCTGTCTCCGCGTCCGCTCGGACGAGGCTGTGCGATTAGTCCACCCCAGGCAAACTACTGCCCAGACTACGGCAAAGGCGCTACTGGCGCTGCTATAAAGCAAAAAGAGCCAGTTCAAGGGCACATTGATGGCGCGATTTTCAACTGTGAAGGCAAGGACGCTCGAAACCGAAACCAGAAACGAAAGGCCGTAGTAGAAGGGCAGGCTGCGCCGGGTAATCGTGGCCAGGCGCCCCGGCGCCGTCAGCAGATTCACCAGATGCACCATCACCACGCCGATCATCGGCAGCCATGGTATCACGAGGATCATCGACAAAACCGTGCTGTCGTCCATGTGACCTGCCAGTCGTAGTGGCGAGAAGCTGTCGAGCATGAACCCGGCCATGATCACGGCAAAGATGGCGAAGATCAGATTGATCTCAGTGGTCGGACCGGCGCGAAAGACGATGAAACCCACCGCCAGAAAACCAATCCCCAGCAGAAAGAACGGCAGGAAAAGCTCCAACATCATCCGCAGGCTGAAGCGACCCAAAGGCACATCCTGCACACTCACCTGCACCCCCTGTCGTTCCACCAGATAATCGATACCGGTCTGCCCTTGCGCCAGCGCCTCGGCGAACACCTGTGAGTACGCCTTGCCTTCAGTGGTGCACTGGACGCCCTGTTGCGGCTGTAGCGAATAGCCCGCTGCATCGCCGTTTGGCGTATAGCCGCCCACACAGCGAATGTGGTCGTTCAGCCGCAGACCGGCGGCCAGACCGGGCCAGTGCGGCGGCGTGGCATAGCTGACTGTGTACATCTTAAGCTCGCTGCGCCACATCATAACGAAGCCGGGGAAAGGCTGACCGAGCGCGAGTCCCACGCGCACTCCCTGGGCCAGCCCGGCCAGAAACACGACCAGCATGGCAACCGGCAGCGCCCGCTGCAAGAAACGAAACGGCAGTGTCAGTCTTGCGGGTTGGGGAGCGGCGGCAGTCATCCCGAATTTGCCTTCCTCAAACTCTCGAGCAGGTGCAGTTTGGCCAGGATCATAGCTTGACTCAATCCAGGGTGCGCTTCGCGCAACCCCAACTTTTCATAGATCGCTTCCAGGTGGCCGCTTACCGTCTTGGCGCTCAAACCCAGTTCATCTGCGGCCTGCTTGTGTGTACGGCAGGTGCCCACGGTATCGAACACACGTCGTTCTGGCTCCGAAAGCGTTCGCAACTGCGCTATCGCCAATTCAATCGCCGATCGTTCCTCATCGCTGAGCGTGGACAGCACCAGATCGAAGGCCGTGCGGCGCACCATCTGCACGCCGTCGCGCAAGTCCAGGGGTGCTGAACCACTGGCGACCTTGTGGATCGCGCCCAGCAACTCATCGGGCTTGGAGCCTTTGAGCAAGTAAACGATGCGGCCCTGGCTCTCTGTCGCCAGTTGCACGACTTCAGGGCCGCGGTCGGCATAGCCAGAGTAGAAAACGATGCCGATGTGCCGATAACGTTGGCGCAGCAACCGGGCTGCCTCGACGCCTGTATGCTGGCTGAACGCCGGCATCTGGCCGGGTCGCTCTGGCACGACGATATCGAGCACGGCCACATCGGGCGGATTGGCTGCGGCTGCGACCAGCGCCGCTTCCAAACAATCCACCGCCTCGACCACCATGCCGTATTTGGCAAGGTACTGGCTGATAGTTTCGCTGACGGTCCAGTGGTCTTCGAGAAGCAGAACTCTGAGAGCTTGGGACATGTACGACTACCTCTCATTGTAGACAGCAGCCAGACAAAATCAACGGTCTTTTTGCGGTGCGAGCGTAGGGTGCTTGACGGTGCAGCGAAGCAGTCACCTGACCGGCTTCGTAGCGAATCTTACGCTCCGCCGAGCGGGTTTGTCAAAGACCAGGTAACAAAAAGGGCCTCGCCGCGGGAGATGCGGCGAGGCTCTTCCTTTCAACCCAACCAATCTCCGTCAGTTCAACACCGTCTCCACCCCCGGCAACTCCACCACAATCGGCAACTCCACCGGCTGCAACGCCGCCTCCAGCACCTGCTCGATGTGCTCCACCGGCACGAACTGCATCGCCTCGGTCACATCCGTGGGCAAATCCTCCAGGTCGGCCTCATTGCGCTGCGGCAGGATCACCGTCTTCAGCCCGGCCCGGTGCGCCGCCAACACCTTCTGCTTCAGCCCGCCGATGGGCAGCACCTGCCCGCGCAGCGTGATCTCGCCCGTCATCCCCACATCCGCCCGCACCGGCCGGCCCGTCAGCAGGCTGGCCAGGGCCGTCGTCATCGTCACACCGGCGCTGGGGCCATCCTTGGGCGTGGCCCCCGCCGGGACATGCAGATGGAAATTCGAGTTCTCGAACAGGTCGGGGTCGATGTCCAGGGTCTCGGCATTGGCCTGCACCCAGCTATAGGCAATCCGCACCGACTCGGACATCACATCCCCCAACTGCCCGGTGATGGTGAAATTGCCCTTGCCCCTCATGCGCGTGGCCTCGATGAACAACACATCGCCGCCTACGGGCGTCCAGGCCAGGCCGGTGGCCACACCGGGGCGCTCGGTGCGCAGCCCGGCATCGAAGAAAAACTTGGGCTTGCCCAACAACTCGCGCACTTCTTTGGACGTAATCGCCAGCGTCATCACCTCATTGGCAGCGATCTTCACCGCCACCTTGCGGCAGACCTGCCCGATCTCGCGCTCCAGATTGCGCACCCCCGCCTCGCGCGTGTAATCGCGGATGATGGCGCGCAGTGCATCCTCGCCGAAAGCGATCTCCTCCTCGCGCAGCCCGTTTGCCCGGCGCTGGCGGGGAACCAGGAAGCCTTCGGCGATGCGCAACTTCTCGTACTCAGTATAGCCTTCGAGGGCGATGATCTCCATGCGGTCGCGCAACGGATCGGGGATCGTCTCCAGCGTGTTGGCGGTGGTGATGAAGATCACGTCGCTGAGATCGAAATCGACATCCAGATAATGATCGCGGAAGGCATTGTTTTGCTGCGGGTCCAGCACCTCCAGCAGGGCCGAGCTGGGGTCGCCGCGCCAGTCCGAGCCGATCTTGTCCACCTCGTCCAGCATGAAGACCGGGTTGCGGGTGCCGGCCCGTTTGATCGCCTGGATGATGCGGCCGGGCATGGCCCCAATGTAGGTGCGGCGATGCCCCCGGATCTCAGCCTCGTCCCGCATCCCGCCCAGGCTCATACGCGTGAACTGGCGCCCCAGGGCGCGGGCGATGCTCTTGCCCAGGCTGGTCTTGCCCACACCGGGCGGGCCGACGAAACAAAGGATGGCGCCCATCGCCTCCTGCGCATCACTCTGATAGCCTTCCTCAGGCGTGATCCCGCGCTCCTGCACCAGCTTGCGCACGGCCAGAAACTCCAGAATCCGGTCCTTGACCTTTTGCAGGTCATAATGATCTTCGTCCAGCACCTGGCGGGCGTGTGGGATTTCCAGATTGTCTTCGCTGAAACTGTTCCAGGGCAGCTCCACCAGCCAGTCGAGATAGGTCTTGATCACCGAGTGCTCGGCGGCCTGCGGCGGCATCGATTCCAGCCGCTTCAACTCGCGCAGCGCCTCCTTCTCGGCCTCCTCCGGCATCTTCGCCTCCTCGATCTTGCGCCGGTACTCGGCCGTCTCCATCTCCTGCTCGTCGCTCTCACCCAACTCCTTACGGATGGCCTCGATCTGCTGACGCAGGAAATACTCGCGCTGGGTCTTGTTCATCTCCTCCGAGGCTTCTTCGGCGATCTTGCGGCGGAGTGACAACACCTCCTTCTCGTGCGAGAGCACCGTGCACAGCCGCAGCATCTTCTCGTTGATCGAATCAGCTTCGAGGATGGCCTGCTCCTGTGCGAGTTCCATCTGCACATTGGCGGCGATGAGATAGACCAGCTGGCGATTGTCTTTCACCTGCTCCAAAAAGGCCGCCGCGCCCTCAGGCACATTGGGCAACAGATCGGCCACCTCGATGGCCAGTTGCAGCAGATTCTGGCGCAGGGCCGTGGCTTCCAGGCTTTCTTCGGCCTCCTCGGCCACCAGTTTCACCCGCGCCTTCAGATAAGGATCGGTGGCCGTCCAGGCTTCGACCCGGAACTTCTCCAGGCCCTGGACGATGACCTGCAAACCACCCTCGTCGGTGTGAACGACCTTGTGGATCAGGGCGATGGTGCCGGTCTCGTGGACCTCGTCCGGCGCCGGTTCTTCGATTTCAGGATCCTTCATCGTCGCCAGCCCGATCAGCCGGGTGCTGATCATGGCATCTTCGATCAGCCGTATCGAGCGGGGAATGCCCACGGCCAGCGGGATGACGGCCATGGGCAGGGCGACGAGGTTCCGCAACGGCAAAATGGGGACATCGGCAGGCAAAATCGAGGCTAGATTCTTCTCGTCCTGGCCGCTTCGCTGCGGGCTTAACAGATCTCGTAACATATCAACCTCAGGGAAAGGGTGTGGGGTGGGGACAGTACCATTGAACACCCTGTTTGTGTAGTCAGTATCAGAGGAACATTAGCGATTCATTAGCGATTCGTGGCAGCTGTTGCAGGTGGGCGAGGCGGCCACAAAGGCATGGCCGGTGGCGGCATGGCCGCTGACGGCGCTGCTGGCATCGACGGCGGGTCGCGAGAGATGGCAGTCGATACAGGCAATGCCGGCGTTCAGGTGATTCTCGTGCAACACATCCTGGGTGCGATCGTGGTGGCAGCGGGCGCAGAGGGCATTGGTGGCCGCCACCGCCCGCGTCTTCTGGCTGTGCACTTCGTGACAGGCGCCGCAACTCACCCCCACCTGCCCGTGCCGGCTCGACCGCCATTCCTCGATCGTGCTGGTGTGGCAGGCGCCGCACAGGGTCTCCGAGGTCGCGACCGCCATCGTGGCCTCGGGATGGGTGGGGCGGTAGGGGCCATGACACGCCTCGCAGCTGACGCCCGCCAGCATGAACTGGCCGGTGGTCGTATCGTAGCCGGTGGCATGGCAGGCAAAACACTCGTTGGGCTGTGCGGCCGTCTCCAGGTAGACTCGGAAGATGGGGTCGAACGACGCCTGCGCGTGGATGGTGCCCGACCAGGCCTGGTATTCGTCGGGATGACACTCGCGGCAACGGTCAGGGCTTTGGTAGGGACCAAAGAGGGAGAAGCTGTTGCTCGGCGCCGAAGCGGCGCTCCCCATCTGCGCCCGCGGCCAGAGCAGCGTCAGCGATAGCGGCAACCCCACCAGGATGGCGGCGAAGGCCACCACCAGCCAGGGTGTGTAGCGCGGGCCGCGCTGCGATGGATACGTACACATGATGGCTGCCAATGCGGATGACGGCGCCGGCGACAAGAACAGTTCTGCAAATCAGCGCCAACACCGATCATATCGGCTTGCACCTGCAAAGGCAAGCCGGCGGCGCGCTGGTCGCATGGCTGTCAGCGCCTTCGTGGACCCGACGGCTATTGCCAACACCCCATCTGATTTGCCCGCCGGAACGGCGTTATAGTATCATTCCCGCTTGGGCCGCGAACGGCCCAACATTTTTGCCCTTCGTTCTCACCGTCTTACCCCATCTCACACGCTTTTCGGCCCCCAGGCTCGTGGCTATCGAGCAGGATAGCTGTCTGGTCATTGCCAAAGGCGGAGGCAACAACTTACCCCAGGAGTCTTCAAGCAGCATGGCAACCGTCACCTTGAAATCGTTGCTCGAAGCCGGCGTCCACTTCGGCCATCGCACCAAGCGTTGGAACCCGAAGATGAAGCCCTACATCTTCACCGAGCGCAACGGCGTCCACATCATCGACCTTCAACAGACCGTCACCCAACTCGACAGCGCCTACGACTATGTGCGCACCAAAGTGGGTCAGGGCGGCAATATCCTTTTCGTTGGCACCAAGCGCCAGGCCGCCGATATCATCGGCGTCGAAGCGCGGCGGTGCAACATGGCCTTCATCAATAAACGCTGGTTGGGCGGCACCCTGACCAATTTCCGCACCATCCGCGGGCGCGTCGAATACATGGAAGATGTAGAGCAACGCCGCGAGTATGGCGAGTTCACCCGGCTCCCCAAAAAAGAGGTGCTGAAGCTGAACGAAGAGCTGGAACGCCTGCACCAGCGTGTGGGTGGGCTGCGTGGGTTGGAAAAACTGCCCGATATCCTCTTTATCGTCGATGTGCGGCGCGAAGAACTGGCCGTGAAAGAGGCCAGCAAACTCGGCATCCCCATCGTTGCCATCGTCGACACCAACTGCGACCCCGACCCGGTCGAGATCGTCATCCCTTCCAACGATGACGCCATCCGCGCCATCAAGCTCATGGTCAGCAAGATCGCTGACGCCGTGCTCGAAGGCCTGGCCATGCGCGAAGTCAACGCCGCCGAAGCCGAAGCAGAGGCCGCCGAAGCTCGCGGTGAAACGCGCCGCGCCCGCGTTTACGAACGCGAACGCACCGATGACGAACTGCTCGGCCCCTCCACCCTGGCCAAAGTCGATGCCGGCATCGGCTCGGATGCAGAATATGCGGAGTATGACGAAGCAGCGTAGGTCGCAGAACCAGACGCCATGACCCAGAAGGTTTCAGAACCTTCTGAGTCTCACCCCCCCGATCGCAATCCCGACCTGCGAGGTTCTGGCGAGTGCTGTTACCGTCCATAGCCTCGCAGGTCTTTGTCCGCACATTTTTTAGGAGCAAACAAACATGGAAATCACTACCGAAATGGTCAAAGAACTGCGCACGGCCACCGGCGCCGGCGTGTTGGAATGTCGCAAGGCGTTGGAAACAGCGCAAGGCGATTTCGATGCCGCCGTCAAAATCTTGCGCGAGAAAGGTCTGGCGGCCGCAGCCAAGAAAGCCAGCCGCGAGGCCAACGAAGGGCTTATCGGCCACTACATCCACCAGGGTTCCAAAGTCGCTTCGTTGATCGAAGTGAACTGCGAGACCGACTTTGTAGCCCGCACCGATGAGTTTCGCACCCTGGTGCACGACCTGGCGATGCAGGTGGTGGCGGCTCGCGCCCAATACCTGCGTCCCGAAGATGTCCCCGCCGACGTCCTGGAGCAGGAAAAAGCCATCTACCGCGCCCAACTGGCCGACGAAAAGAAGCCCGCTCACGTCATCGAACGCATCATCGAGGGCAAGCTGGCCAAATTCTACGAGGACACTTGCCTGCTGGAGCAACCCTTCATCAAAGATCCCAGCGTCAAAGTCAAAGATCTGGTGACCGCCAGCATCGCCAAACTGGGCGAGAATATCCGCGTCCGTCGCTTTGCCCGCTTCGCCGTTGGCGAATGATCGCGCAAGGCCGGGTCGAGGCCGGCAGACGCCGGCCTTGACCCACACTCAAATCGGAGACCCCACCATGGCTGAAGTCAAGTACCATCGCATCTTGCTCAAGTTGGGGGGTGAGGCGCTGGCCGGGCCGGGCGGTTTCGGCATCGATCCGCACGAGGCTGCCGTCCTGGCCAACAGAGTCAAACGTGTGCACGATTTGGGCGTGCAGGTCGCCCTGGTCATCGGCGCCGGCAACCTCTGGCGCGGCAAACAGGGTCTGGAACACGGCATGGAGCAGGTCAAGGCCGATCACATGGGTATGCTGGCCACGGTCATGAATGCCCTGGCCCTGCAGGATGCCCTCGAACGCATCGGCATCACCACACGCGTGCAGACGGCCATCGCCATGCAGGCCATTGCCGAACCCTACATCCGTGGTCGCGCCATCCGCCACATGGAAAAAGGCCGCGTCGTCATCTTGGGCGCCGGTACCGGCAACCCCTACTTCACCACCGACACCGCCGGCGCCTTGCGGGCGATGGAAGTGGACGCCGAAGTGCTGATCAAGGCCACCAAAGTGGACGGCATCTACGACGGCGACCCGCACAAAGACCCCAACGCCAAACGCTACGACCGCCTGAACTACATCGACGCCATCAACCAGCGCCTGGGGGTGATGGACACCACAGCCATGACTTTGTGCATGGACCACGAACTGCCCATCATCGTCCTCAACCTGTGGTCGGAGGGCAGCCTGGAGAAGGCCGTCCTGGGCGAGCCGGTGGGCACCCTGGTCTATCACTGAACCGAGTCACAAGCCGGGCGCAGCACCTGCGTCCGGCTTGTTCGTTTCAGGCTGCTCGGTTACACTTCGCCTGTTCGCCCCGGCCTGACGGCTGGGGTAGGCCCCGGCCTGACGGCTGGGGTAGGCCCCGGCCTGACGGCTGGGGT
>JAIBAP010000115.1 GCA_019695115.1 Caldilineales bacterium
ACGGCGCTGTTCGGGGTCGAGGCGGTGTTCGGGGAGTTCGTTCTGGCGACCAAAGAGGGCGTCGTGCTGGTCGGGGTCGAGTTGGCGGAGCAGTTCGGCCTGGGCGGGGAGGTCGATGGCGGCGAGGGTGCGGAGCAGGTAGTGGGCGCACTGGCGCAGGAGGGCGATGACGGATTGGGGGGCGGCGTTGGTGCGCAGGGCGAAGGTGTCGGCGATCTGGGCTTGCTGGCGGTCGTCGGGAAAGGCGAGGTCGATCTGGCGGAGGACGTCGTCGAAGAGGTCGCGGTGGTGGTGGAGTTCGACCCATTGCTCGAAGCGTTCGAGGGTGCTGTGATCGGGGCCCAGGTCGAAGAGGCGGTAGCCGCAGAAGTGTTTGACGACCAGGTTGTAGCGAATCTCGTGCTCCACCTGGCGCAGGGAGAGATCGAGCAGGTATTTGGCGATCAAGGCCCGCAGCAGTTGGGCGGAGGAATGGGTGGGATGGGCGCCCGGCCCGCTGTGGTGGTGATACCCGGCGACGACTGTCTCCAACGCCTTCCAGTCCAACACGCCTTCCACCTTGAGCAAGAACTCATCCTCCCGCAACACCTGGCTGTAAACCAGGTCGGACAGCCACAACAGCAACTCGGTGAAGTGGCTCAGAATTGCCAAACGGACAGAAATGGGTAGAATGTGCATGGGTAGCTCTTGTGCGGTGGAATGTTCTGTTGCCAAACTCCCTTTTCACACACAAGGCTACCCTTGAAGCCTTCTTCCCCGCAAACCCCGGTCATTCTGCAACACTCTTAGTAGGAGAGTGTTGCAGAATTCGGCCCGCGTCGAGGCGGCGGCGGGTGGGGAGGGCCGTCGCTGCTTCGTTATGGTAAGTTGGGGGTGGGGGAGGAAGGGAGGAGGGGCGGTTGAGGGCGAACGGAGGCGATGACTTCACCGTCACCCGCGCCATCCGACCGCCTCATCCTCGACCTGCGCGGCAACCCCGGCGGCCTCCTCGATGCCGGCGTCGACGTCGCCGCCCCCTTCCTCGACGGCGGCCTCATCCTTTCTGAACGCACCGCCGGCGGCGACCGCAAAGACTACACGGCCCCCGCTCGCGGCCAGGCAGCCGCAGCCCAGATCGCCATCCTCATCGACCACGGCACCGCCAGCGCCGCCGAAATCGTCGCCGGCGCCCTCCAAGACCGGGGCCGCGCCCGGCTGGTGGGCGAAACCAGCTACGGCAAAGGCTCGGTCCAGCGCGTCCACCGCCTCGCCGACGACAGCGCCATCCACGTCACCTACGCCCGTTGGTACACCCCCAACGGCCGCCAACTCGACGGCCACGGCCTGGCCCCCGACCTCCCCGCTCCCCCCCTCGATGGCCGCGACGCCCCCCTCGACGCCGCCATTGGCCTATTGATGGAAAAGTAGACAGGTAGACAAGGAAACAAGGCGAAACAATCAACAGTCAACAGTCAACAATCAACAGTCAACGATCACCTGCCACCTGCGATCCTTCGTTTCACTCAGAGCCTGCCCTGAGGAGAGCGAAGGGACAGGCTCTGCGACCTGCCACCTGCGACTCCCGCAATCTTCCCTCCCTCCCTCCCATGACCAACTCCAACCGCCTCCTCCAATTCATCGCCGCCGCCCTCGTCGTCCTCCTCATCGGCGGCCTCCTCTGCACCTGCGGCCTCGGCCTCGGCTTCGTCGCCGGCCGCTACGCCGCCAACGACCGCCCGGTCGCCGCCGCCGAATTGCCCAGCGCGCCGCTCGCGCCCGAGGAAACACCGCCCCCGGCCCAACCCCCGGCCCCTCGCTCCGCGACCCCCCGGCCCCCGGCCACCCTCCCCCCGCCCACGGCCGACGAGACCCCTGCCGAAGTCGAAAGCGAAAACTTCGGCGTCTTCTGGGAAGCGATGAACCTCCTGGATGACAACTTCGAAGGCGACGTCCCCAGCGGTGAAGCCATCACCCAGGCTGCCATCGACGGCATCAAAGAGTCGGCCCGCGGCTGCGAAGACGACGACGAAACCACCCCTGCCCCCCTCGTCATTGCACCTCGCCCCCCTCGCCAGGCCCCCGACAACTTCGACGACTTCTGGACCTTCGTCAACGACACCTACGCCGCCTGCGGCGCCGCCGTTCCAGCCGTCGACCAACTCCCCTTCGTCGCCTTCCAGGGCGTGGCCGACCGCCTGAACGACGACTACACCACCCTCCTCCCCCCGGCCCGGGCCGAACAATTCCGCATCGACCTCGACTCCAGCTTCGAGGGCATCGGCTCCACCGTCAACGAAGCCGAAGGCGGCGGCGTCCTCATCGTCCGTCCCTTCCCCGGCTCGCCCGCCGAAACCGCCGGCCTGGTCAGCGGCGACATCATCATCGCCGTCGATGGCCAGGACATCACCGGCCTCACCCTCGACGAAGCCATCCAACTCATCCGCGGCCCGGCCGGCAGCGACGTCCTCCTCAGCGTCCGCCGCCAGGGACAAGACCAGGCCCTTGAGATCACCGTCACCCGCGGCCGCATCGACATCCCCGTCCTCGAAGCCGAAACCACCGACCAGGGCATCCTCCACGTCAGCCTCTTCGACTTCAGCGCCCGCGGCGGCGCCGAACTGCGCCAAACCCTCGAACAGGCTATGAAAGACGGCGTCGAAGGCGTCATCCTCGACCTGCGCCGCAACCCCGGCGGCCGGCTCGACGTCGCCATCGACGTCGCCGGCATGTTCATCGCCGACGGCGTCATCGTGCGCGAAAAAGGCACCCGCAACGTCGAACACCCCGCCCCCGGCAACGCCATCCTCCCCGCCGACCTCCCCCTCGCCGTCCTCATCGACGGCGGCTCGGCCAGCGCCTCTGAGATCGTCGCCGGCGCCATCCAGGACTACAAACGCGGCCCCCTCATCGGTGAAACCACCTTTGGCAAAGGCTCGGTCCAAAGCCTCTTCGACCTCTCCGACGGCTCACTCCTGCGCGTCACCACCTCCCACTGGTTCACCCCCAACGACCGCCAGATCCAAGACCAGGGCCTCACCCCCGACATCGAAGTCCCCTTCGACGCCAACGCCGAAACCGACAACCAACTCCAGGCCGCCATCGACTACCTGCTGAAGAAGTAGACAAGGAAACAAGTAGACAAGGAAACAAGGCGAAACAGTCAACAATCAACAGTCAACAATCAACGAAGAACCTGCCACCTGCGACTTGCCACCTTCCACTTGCCACCTGCGACCTGCCACTCCCCCCTTCGCAATCCGCACTTCGCAATCCTCCCCCCATGCCCGCCAAACCCGCCGCCGCCGGCAAGACCATCGCCACCAACCGCAAGGCCCTGCACGACTACGAAGTCGTCGAGACCGTCGAAGCCGGCGTCGTCCTCACCGGAACCGAGATCAAATCCGTGCGCGCCGGCAAAGTCAGCCTGGTCGACGGCTTCGCCCTCCTGCGCGGCGGCGAAATCTGGCTCCTCAACGTCCACATCGCCCCCTACAGCTTTGGCGCCCGCGACAACCCCGAACCCAAACGCGACCGCAAACTCCTCCTCCATCGGGCCGAGATCGAACGCCTGGGCGCCAAAGTCGCTGAGCGTGGCTGGACCCTGGCCCCCCTGCGCCTCTACCTCAGCGGCAACCGAGCCAAGATCGAACTCGGCCTGGTGCGCGGCAAGAAACTCTACGACAAGCGCGAGGCCATCGCCCGCCGCGACGCCGACCGCGACCTACAACGCACCCTCAAGGAGTATCGGTAGCAAGTCGCAAGTCGCAAGTTCTTCGTTGATTGTTGATTGTTGATTGTTTCTCCCCCTCCCCCCCTCTCCCCGTCTCTGCGTCTCCCTCTCCCCCCCTCTCCCCAATTTGACTCCAACCCCTATCTTCCCTATACTTCCCCCCAAGTAAAGGTACTGTTGATCGAGAGAAGTGGGCGCCGCCCACTTTTTTCATTCCTAAGCCCCGACGCCACCCCGCCACCCCGCCGCCTCCCCGCCCCACCCCACCCACTTCCCGATGAACAAGCAGTTGTTGATGGCCATCAACCAGATTTGCGCCGAGCGCAACCTGCGCCCGCAAGTCGTCATCGAGGCCGTAGAACAAGCCCTGATCAGCGCCTACAAAAAGAACTTCGGCGGCGTAGGCAACGTCGAAGCCCGCCTCGACCCCGAAACCGGCGACATGCGCATCTTCGCCCGGCTCGAAGTCGTGGCCGAAGAGGAACTGACCGACCCCAAAACCCAGGTCACACCCGCACAGGCGGCGCAGATCGACCCCGCCCACGCCTCCCCCGGCGATGAAATCCTGATCGAACGCACCCCCGATGACTTCGGCCGCATCGCCGCCCAGACGGCCAAACAAGTCATCATGCAACGCATCCGCGAAGCCGAGCGCGACGCCGTCTTCGACGACTACGCCGACCGCGAAGGCGAACTGGTGCAGGGCATCGTCCGCAGCATCGACACCCCCACCGGCAACGTCGTCGTCTCCCTGGATGGCGGGCGCGCCGAAGCCATCCTCCTGCGCACCGACCAAATCCCCGGCGAGCGCCACCGCAACAACGCCCCCGTCACCGCCTACGTCTCCGAAGTCATCAAAGGCCCGCGCGGGGCCACTATCCATCTCAGCCGCACCCACCGCAACATGCTCCGGCGCCTATTGGAAAAAGAAGTGCCGGAAATCAAACAGGGCGTCGTCGAAATCAAAGGCATTGCCCGCGAAGCCGGCTCCCGCTCCAAAATCGCCGTCACCTCCACCCAGCCCGGCGTCGACCCTGTCGGCTCGTGCGTGGGCATGCGCGGCGTCCGCGTCCAGAACATCGTCAACGAACTGGCCGGCGAGAAAATCGACGTCGTCGAATGGAGCCAGGAACCCGAACGTTTCGTCGCCAACGCCCTTAGCCCCGCCCGCGTCTCCGACGTCCTCCTCTTCCACGAACACGACCGCACCGCCGTCGTCGTCGTCCCCGACAACCAACTCTCGCTCGCCATCGGCAAAGAAGGCCAGAACGCCCGCCTGGTGGCCAAACTCACCGGCTGGCGCATCGACATCAAAAACGAAAGCGAAGCCGCTGCCGAGGGCCTGAACGAAGTCGAACGCCAACGCCTGCGCGCCGAACGCAAAGACCGCGGCAGCAAAGACGACCTGCTCGAAACCGCCCGCCGTATGCTCAGCGACGGCGCCGACATCGACAGCGAAAAAATCGCCGCCGTCGAAGCCCAGATGCTCGAAGCCGCCCGCAGCGAAGCCGAACCGGCCTACGACGACCTCCTGACCACCGTCGTCCTGCCCGAAGAACAAACCCCGGCCCTCGAGGAACTCCTCGTCGTCGCCGCCGAAACCGCGCCCATCCTCCCCGAACTCCCCAGCCCCGAACCCACCCCGCCCCCGGCCCAAAGCGAAGAAGAGGACTTCCGCTCCCTCGCCGCCATACTGGCCACGGCCATGACCTCCTTCGACGACCAGTCCGACTCCGAATTCGAAGCCGAACGCAAAGCCTTCGCCCGGCTCTTTGGCGGCGAAGAAGAAGAGAGCGAGGCCGACAAAAAGCGGCGCAAGAAAGGCCGTGGGACCGAAGCGCGCGGCGCGCGTCCCCCGGCCAAAAGCAGCCCCGCTCGCCCCGCCCCCAAACCCTCCACCCGTCGCGGCAACGTCAGCTTCGACGATGACGAAGAATAAACCCCGGCCCGCCCCCACTTCCCCGCCGCCGGCGCCGCGCCGCCAACCGCAGCGCACCTGCATCATCTGCCGGCGCACCGGCGCCAAACGCGCCCTCCATCGCATCGTCCGCACCGCCAGCGGCCACGGCGTCCAACTCGACCCCAAAGGCAAACTCCCCGGTCGCGGCGCCTACCTCTGCGATGACCCCCGCTGCTGGCAGCGCGCCCTCGCCGGCGGCGCCCTCGATAAAGCCCTGAAGACCACCCTCACCGCCGACGAGCGCCAGGCCCTCACCACCTTCAGCGCCAGCCTGCCCCCCCAACCCCAGCTTCCCGCCGATCCACCCGACCCCCAGCCCCCCAGCCCATGGACACCGGAGCAGCTATGATAGCCTGAGTGCTGATCACACCAGTGCGGCGTCACCCGCCGTGCTGACTGCTCCCCAGGCGCCGCCTGCCACGCAGGCGCCGCTTGCCGCGCAGCGGCCGGGCCAAAACGTCGGGAGGCCCTCGCTCTCCCTGCCTCGATTCGAGCCGGAGGGCCAGTTCCCCCGCCCAAACCAAACTGCAAACGCCAAAGGGAGTTCAGACGATGATCAAGCACAACGACAAGCGCACACCCACACGGCCCTCGCCGCGCCCCGCCCTCTTGGCTGCACCGCCGCAGAACCGAAACCGCCCTCGCCCCTCCAGCCGCTCACGCAGCGGCGGCGGACGCCCCTCGACCCCGGCCCGCCGCGATGGCCCCGCCGCCCCCGACAGCAACGGCAAACAGGCCCCGGCCCCGCCTGCCCTGCCCGACCGCCCCACCCGCATCGAAATACCCGAGGTCATCTCGGTGCGCGACCTGGCCAAGGTCATGGGCGCCAACGCCATCGACATCATCAAGACCCTGATGAGCCTGGGCACGATGGCCAACATCAATGAACTGATCGACTTCGACGCCGCCGCCATCGTCGGCGAAGAACTGGGCATCGAA
Organism: Caldilineales bacterium; assembly: GCA_019695115.1. Lineage (GTDB taxonomy): Bacteria > Chloroflexota > Anaerolineae > J102 > J102 > SSF26. The sequence goes on from JAIBAP010000115.1 coordinate 6,609, forward strand.
GTCGTCCGGGAGACAATCGCCGAGCCAGAAGTCGAAGCCGGCAGCGAAGGCCCCAAAACCCTGCGCGAGCGACTGCTCGAAATGGAGGAGGACCGCTCCAAACTGGCCCCCCGCCCGCCCGTCGTCACCATCCTCGGTCACGTCGACCACGGCAAGACCACCCTCCTCGACGTCATCCGCAACACCAACGTCGTCGCCCGCGAATCCGGCGGCATCACCCAGCACATCGGCGCCTACCAGGTGGAGATGGACGGGCGCAAGATCACCTTCCTCGACACCCCCGGCCACGCCGCCTTTACGGCCATGCGCGCCCGCGGCGCCCAGGCCACCGACATCGCCATCCTCGTCGTCGCCGCCGATGATGGCGTCATGCCGCAAACGCGCGAGGCCATCGCCCATGCCCGCGCCGCCCGCGTCCCCATCGTCGTCGCCGTCAACAAAGTCGACAAAGCCAACGCCAACATCGACCGCGTCAAACAGCAGCTGGCCGACCTGGGCCTGCAAGCCGACGACTGGGGCGGCGACACCACCGTCGTCCCCATCTCGGCCAAAAAGAAACTCAATATCGAAGAACTGCTCGAAAACGTCCTCCTCGTCGCCGATGTGATGGAACTCAAGGCCAACCCCGAAGGCGCCGCCATCGGCACCGTCATCGAAGCCAACCAGGACAAACACCTGGGCAACGTCGCCACTGTCCTGGTGCAGAAAGGCACCCTGCACGCCGGCGACCCGGTCGTCATCGGCCAGGACTGGGGCCACATCCGCGCCATGTTCGATGACGCCGGCCGAACGATCACCACCGCCCTCCCCGCCGCCCCCGTCCTCATCACCGGTCTCCAGGGTGTGCCAGCCCCCGGCGACATCTTCCAGGTGGTCGAAAACGACCGCCTGGCCCGCCAGATCGCCTCGGAGCGCAGCCAAAAAGCCCGCGCCACCACCCAGGAAACCAAGGTCACCCTCTCGCTCGATGACCTCTACCGCCAGATCCAGTCGGGCGACATCAAAGAACTCAACCTCATCATCAAAGTCGATGTGCAAGGCTCGCTGGAACCGATCGAGAACTCGCTCAAAGACCTCAGCAACGAAGAAGTCAAGGTGCGCATCCTCCATCAGGATGTCGGCGCCATCACCGACTCCGACATCATGCTGGCCGCCGCCAGCCGCGCCCTCGTCCTCGGCTTCCACACCACCATCGATGCCGCCGCCCGCCGCAATGCCGAGCAGAACGGCGTCGATATCCGCGTCTACAACGTCATCTACGAGATGGTCGATGACATCGCCAAGGCCCTCAAGGGCATGTTGGAGCCGGTCTATGAGGACCGTTTGATCGGCAAAGCCGAGGTGCGCGCCGTCTTCCAGATCAAAGGTCGCGGCAAGGTCCTGGGCTGTCTGGTGGTCGATGGCATCGTCAAGCGCGATGTCCCGGCCCGCGTCCTCCGCCAGGGCAAAGAAATCCACCGCGGCAAGATCACCTCGCTCAAACGCTACCAGGACGACGTCCCCGAAATGCGCGCCGGCTACGAATGCGGCCTCTCCATCGCCGATTTCGACACCCCCGCCGAGGGCGACATCGTCGAAGCCCTCGAACGCGTGCGGGTGAGATAGGTAGACAAGGAAACAGTCAACAATCAACAGTCAACAGTCAACGAAGAACCTGCGACCTGCGATCCTTCGTTTCACTCAGGACAAGCTCTGCCCCCTGCCCCCTGCCACTTCCCCATGCCCCGCCCCTACCGCAAAGAACGACTCGATGAACTCCTGCGCCGCGAGCTGGAAACCATCATCAGCTACGAGATGGAGGACCCGCGCCTGGAAAACATCACCGTCACCGATGTCGATGTCGCCGGCGACCTGCAAATGGTGCGCGTCTACATCGGCCTGCTCGACGGCAGCCAGGGCGAGCGCGCGGTGCTCGAGGGCCTGGAACACGCCCGTGGTCACATCCGCACTCAGATCGCCGGCCGGGTGCAGCTCCGCCGGCTGCCCGACCTGGTCTTCCGCATCGACCGCAGCCTCGGCCAGGCCCAACGCGTCGACGCCATCCTCGACCGCCTGAGCCACCCCGAAAACGCCGGCCCGCCCGACGCCGCATGAACCCGCCCGCCCTCTTCCTCCCCCCGCCCGAGCTGCTCGAAGCCCTGCACGGCAGCCGCCGGCCCCTGCTCATCGCCCACCTCTCACCCGACGGCGACACCCTGGGCAGCCTCTGCGGGCTGGGCGTCATGCTCTATCGCCTGGGCAAAGAACCCATCCTCGCCTGTCAGGACCGTGTGCCCGGCAGCCTCGGCTTCCTGCCCTTCAGCGAACGCGTCGCCAACACCGCCGACGTCGACGCCGACCTGGTCGTGGCCCTCGATTGCAGCGACGCCGGCCGGCTGGGGAACCTCCACCAGCCGCGTCGCCAGGCCGGGCTGCCGCTGGTCGTCATCGACCACCACATCACCAACGTCTTCTTCGGCGACATCAATTGGGTCGAAGCGCGCGCCTGCGCCACCGCCGAACTGATCTACGACCTGGCCCTGGCCCTCCCTGCCCCCATCGACGCCGATGTGGCCACCTGCCTGCTCACCGGGCTTGTCACCGACACCCGCGGCTTTCGCACCGATAGCACCACCCCGCGCACGGTGGACATCGCCGCCAGCCTCATGGCCGCCGGCGCCTCCCTCTTCGCCATCTCCAGCGCCACCCTCGACGCCCGCTCCTATCCCCTGGTGCAGTTGTGGGGCCGGGCGCTGGCCAGCGTCCGCCTGGACGGGGCCGTGATCAGCGTCACCAACACCCGCGCCATGCGCGCCGACCTCAACGGCCTCACCCGGGCCGAGGGGCTGGCCTCGTTCTTGTTGGGCGCCAACGAAGCCGATGTTGCCGCCGTCTTCACCGAACTGCCGGAGGGCGAGGTGGAATGCAGTTTTCGCGCCCAGCCGGGCCACAACGTCGCCACCCTGGCCCTGGAACTCGGCGGCGGCGGCCACCCCCTGGCGGCCGGGTGCACCGTCAAGGGCCAGGTCGACGAAGTCCGCCTGCGCCTGGTGGCGCGCTTGCAGTCTGCCTGAACTGAGCGCATGGCCGATCCGAACGCCGGGGTGCTCAATATCGATAAACCGCAGGGCCTCACCTCGCACGACGTGGTCAACCGGGTGCGGCGGTTGCTGGGCATCCGTCGCGTCGGCCATGCCGGCACCCTCGACCCACTGGCCACCGGCGTTTTGCTGGTCTGCGTCGGCCAGGCCACGCGCATCGTCGAGTATCTGCAGACCGGGGCCAAGACCTATGCCGTCAGCGTGCGGCTGGGCGCCGAAACCGACACCTACGACGCCGAGGGCCAGGTCACAGCCCGCCATCCCCTCCCCGCCCTCAGCCCGGACGACCTGACGTCCGCCCTTGCCGCTTTCCGCGGCGAGATCAGCCAGCGCCCGCCCATCTACTCGGCCCTCAAGCGCGACGGGCGTCCGCTCTACCAGCTGGCCCGGGCCGGCGCCCAGGTCGAGACCCAGCCGCGCCCCGTCACCGTCTTCGCCATCGACCTCCTCGCCTGGGAGCCGCCCGACCTCAGCCTCCGCCTGACCACCTCGCCCGGCTTCTATGTCCGTTCGCTGGCCCACGACCTCGGCCAGGCCCTGGGCTGCGGCGGCCACGTGGCCGCGCTGCGCCGGCTGGCCTCGGGAACCTGGCGGGCCGAAGACAGCGTCAGCCTGGAGGAACTGGCCGCCGCTGGCGAACGCTGGCCGGCCTTTCTGCACGGCCTACCGGCGGCCCTGGCCATGCTCCCGGCCGTCGTCCTGCCCCTGCCCCTGGCCCATCGCTTTGCCCTCGGCCAACCTGTCGCCCTCGGCGACTTCCCGCCCGCGCCCGGCCGGCCAATCGAGGCCGGCGAGCACCGCGTCTTCGTTTCGCCCGAGCGCTTCCTCGGCATCGGCCGCGCCGACCCCGAACACGGCCTCCTCCTCCCCCACAAAACCTTCATCGACCCCAATGACTTGATCCGCGAAGGGCGCGAGATTTCGATCCGCGAAGGGCGCGAAGATCGCGAAGAAAGCCCGGATAGCAAATAGTCCCCCTTTCGGGGCGTCTGTCATTGCGAGTTATCCATGCCTCGCGGCGGCATGCGCCCGAGCAAGAAACTCGGAAGTGAGCGATAATGGTAGGCAGTCGACTTCCAGACAAGCTAAGACCGATACCGTCTTGGTGCGTAAG
>JAIBAP010000116.1 GCA_019695115.1 Caldilineales bacterium
GGGGGGGAGGGGGGGACGGAGAGATGGAGGGAGGGGGAGACGGAGGGACGGGGGGAGGGGGGGATGCAGGGAGGGTGGCGGTGGGGGAGGGGGAGACGGGGGGAGGGGGGGGGGGTGGGAGGGTGGGGGGGGGGGGGGGGGAGGAGCAGGCGGAGAGGAGGAGGAGCGCCAACAGGGAGGCGGGGAGGAGGCGTGTTGCGTGTTGCGTGTTGACGCAACACGCAACACGCAACACGCAACACGCAACACCTCGCAGAAAACACATGCTTATCATCAAAAACTGCGCCAAAACATCGGCAAATAGAGATTGCGCCCCACCACGCCGAAGCGGTCGATGCTATTGGCCTGGGTGGCGGCGGTCAGGCTGAAGGCGGCGCCGGGCTGGGCGCTGGCGGCGGCGAAGAGGAGCACGCTATAGCTGCCGCCGGTCCCGCCCAGGGGGACGGACTGGGATGTGACGCCGCCCACGAAGGAAACCGGCCCGGACAGATCCAGGTACAGGAAGTCGGAACGGTTCTGGTTGCCCCAGTGCACAGTGATGGTCTGGGGGGCCAGGAAGCCAGGGGCCAGGAGGTCGGGCTGGATCGACAACCAGGGCGGCGGTAGGGTGGGCGTGGCGGTGGGGGTGGGGGTGCGGGTGGGTGTGGCGGTGGGCGGGCGCGGGGTGGCGGTGGGGGTGTTGGTCGGCGCCGGGGTGGCGGTGGGGGTGGCGGTGTTGGTCGGCGCCGGGGTGGCGGTGGGGGTGGCGGTGGGCGTGACGAAGGGCAGGAACAACCGGCCATAGCCAAAGGCGTTGTCGGGGCCGGGCACGCCCAGATCGACGGCGTTGCTGACCAGGAAATCGCGCACGAGATAGGCCGGCCAGCCGGGAAAGCGTTGCATGAGGATGGCCGCGGCCCCGCCCACATGCGGCGCAGCCGCCGAAGCGCCGAAGAAGCCCGTGCCGCCGCTCAGATAGGGGCGCTCGTTGCTCAGCCCAAAGGCGGCGGTGCTGACGCCATCGTAGGCCACCAGGTCGGGCTTGAGCCAGCCGGCCGTGGTCGGCCCCTGGCTGCTGAACACCTCAAGCAGGTAGGGTTCGGGCCAGAAGACGGCGCCCACGCTCAGGGCTTCGGCGGCGTCGGCCGGTTGGGTGATCGAGCCGGCCTGCGTGGGGCGCTCCAGCGGGGCCTGCGTGTTGAAAAGCTGCAAGATGCGCGCCTGGCCGCTGTAACGCTGAATGACGAAGTCGTAGGTCCCGGCGCTTGTGGCCTGGTAGCAGAACGCCTCGGTGGGCGGTTGGCTGCCTGTCTGCCCATTGGTGCTGCTGGCCACCACCGTCCCAGAGCGATAGAGGTAGAGGTCGTAGTCGTCGGACGTGACGGGCCAGCTATCCCAGTTGAGATAGCCGCAGAGGGTGGCGCCGGCGCTGAGAAAGACGCTGTTGGTCTGGTCGCCGGGCGCAAATTGGTGCAGGTTGTTGGGGCCAGGGTCGAACAGGCCGCGGTAGTGCATCTGCGCCTGGTTGCCGGCCGAATTCACCCAGAGGATGCCGCTCTGCCAGGCCAGACGCACCTGGTCAGCGATCACGCCCGTGCCATTGCCCGGCCCGGTGTTGAACCAGCTGACCGAATGGACGATGACGCGCACGCCCTGATTGCGGGCGTAGCCCACGGCCCCCGCCAATTCGACCTCGGTGCTGGCTGCCAGGAGGAAAAGCTGGACGCCCGGCGCCATGTCCTGAACGATCTCGGCCACGGCTGAACCGTGGCCAGTGGTCTCGAACTGGCCATCGGCCCGAAAGTTGACCGTGGTGACAGCGCGCAGTTCCCCGGTGCCAACCAGTCCCTGCCAGCCGGCAAACCCCAGGTCGATGACCGCCACCTTCACCCCGCTGCCATCCCAGCCCGACGCCTGCCAGGGGAAGACGCCGGCCCGAAAGACGCCCTCGCTCAACACATCGAGTTGGTGCGGGAAGGGCGGCCGCACCAGGCGGACGCCCGGCAGTGCGGCCACGGCCTCGACCTGCGACCGCGGGACGCGCAGCTGGTAGAACCCCGGCATCGTGGCTTCGACGCCCACGCCCGGCGGCAGGTCGGGCAGATGATCGGCCTCGACCACAACCCGCAGCTGGTCTGGCCCAGCCCACACACCCAGCGCCTGCGCCGCCGCCTTGTCCTGTGCGGTGAGGACGGGCGCCTGGGCCAGCTTGGCCAGGCTGCTATCGAGCCGGGGTGGGTGCGCCGGGCGGGCGGGGGGCTGCACTCCCTGCGCCAGGGCTGTTCCCGGCAGCAGGAACACGGAAGCGGCAAGAAGGATGAGAAGGAGACGTTTGAACATGCTTGGGGGGATGGCGTCGGGGTGGCGGTGAAAGTTGCCGGGGCCATGTCTCGTCGTCGAAACAGGGGTGGGGATGGCGGCGGGGCGGCGTCCCTCGCCATGACAGGTCAGGCGACGACGAAGCCGAGGCCGAGGGCGCCGGGGCCGGCATGGGCGCCCAGGGCGGGGCCGACCTCGGCCACCAGGATCGACGCCTGCGGCAGGCCGGTGAGGGTCGCCAGCGTCTCGGCGGTCTGTGCGGCCAGGTCATGCTGGCGGGTGTGGCCCACGGCGGCAACCACAATTGGCTGGCCTTGGGCGCGTTCGAGCAGCGACCCTGCGGCTTTGTGCATACTGCGGGCGGCGCCATCGAAACCAATGACGCCTTGTTCGATGTGGAGGATGGGTTTGATCGCGATCAGGGAGGACATGCGTTTGAGGGCGGCGATGATCGGCGCCAGGCGGCCGCCGCGCTGGACGGCTTCGATGGTGTCGAGGGCAAAGTACACCCGCATTCGCTCCCGCATAGACGCCAACGAGGCGAGAATGGTTGCCGGCGGCTGACCGGCCGCGGCCAGTTCACAGGCGTGCAACGTCAGCAGCCCCTCGCCCAACGAAACCGACCAGGAGTCGAAGACATGCACGCGGCCGCCGAAGTCAGCGGCGGCGATGACGGCGCTGTTGTGGGCGCCGCTGTGTTTGCTGGTGACGGTGATGGCGATGACCTGGCCAGCCCCGGCCAGCGTCTGCTCGAAAGCCTCGGCCCACGCCCCCACCGACGGGCCGGAAGTCTGCGGCGGTTGACTGATGTCGTAGCGATCCCAAAACTCGGCGCGGGTGGCCGGGGTATCCAGGAGTTCATCCGCGCCAAAGCGGGCGATGAGCGGCACCTGGCCGATGCGATGGCGTTCGAGCAGAGCGGCGGGCAGGTCGCAGCCGCTGTCGGCGACGATGGCAAGGGTGGTCATGGGCTGGGGGGCGCGCCGGGCGTCAGGGGGCGGGCGTCGCCTGGCGTTGGGGGCCGCTGAGGATCCACTGCTGATAGAGGGGCTGCGGGTCGATGCCGCCCACCTCTTGCACCACGGCCAGGAAATCGGCAGGGGTAGGCGTCTGGAAGCGGTAGCGTTCGATGAAAGTTTGCAACACCTTCAGATAGGCGTCGCGGCCCAAGGCCTGATAGAGGGCGTCGAAGAAGAGGGCGGACTTGGCGTAGACCAGGATCTCATAGTTGGCGCCATCGAAGGCGGTCACATCCTGGCCGACCGGCTCGTCGTAGCCGTTCTTGGCCGCCCACTCGACCGGAACCCGCCAGCGTAGGCCCCGCATCGTGTCGGCGGCTTCCTGACCATGGATGGTTTCGGCATAGAGCAGGCTGCTGTGCTCGGCCAGCCCCTCGTCCAACCAGGGATAGCGGTAGGGGTCCGAACCGACCAGCCCATACCACCATTGGTGCGAGACCTCATGGGCGACCAACACCTCCTGCGTTTCTTGCTGCTGGCGGTAGGTGTCCAGGCCGATGAAGTTGAGGCCGGGGAACTCCATGCCCAGATAGCGGGTGGGCGCCTCGACGATGTCCAGTTCGGTGAAGGGATAGGGAGCCAGCAGGCGGTTGTAGGCTCGCAAGGCGCCGGCGGCCTGGGCCAGGGCGGTGCGGCCAGCGGCAGCGTCGACGGGTAGGAAATAGCTGTTGACGCGGATGCCGTCCACATCCAGGCTTTCCCGCTGGAAATCCCGGCTGAGGGTGAAGGCGAACTCACGGGCGGGGCCGGCGGTCAGGATGTGCTGGACGGTGTTCGAGACCCCGGCCGTGCTCGTGATCTCGACGCCCGACGCCACCAGGGTGACGCCGCTGGGCACGGTGGCTGTGATCCAGAAGAAGGAAGGGTCGGCGATGGTGATGTCGCCATGGGGCGGGGGCACGTCGAGCCGCCAGGGTGAGGCCGGGTCGCGGGTCTGGGCGGCCAATAGGGGGTAGCTGTAGGGCAGGTTGAGGATGCCCTCGCTCTGGCCGAAGAGGACGTAGCCCGATTTTTCGGGCGCCTCCACCCAGTAATCGATCTTCAGTTCCAGGTCGGCGGCGGGCGATAGCAGTTGCGGCAGGGTGATACGGGCGGCGGTGTTGGCGATGTCGTAGGCAAATCCGGCCACAAGATGGTCGGGGAGCACCGAGACGCCGGTAATCTGCATGGTGCCTGCCAGTTGCGGCAGGTTGGGATAGAGCCGCACGAAGAGGTCGTTCAGAGGCCGGCCGCTGAGGTTGCGGAATCGCAGCGTCGCCGTTCCTTCGGCCCGGCGCTGGTCGGGGTCGATGGTCAGTTCGATGTCATAGCGCGGGGTCGAGGCAAAGTCGAAGCCGGTCGGCAGGGCTTCGGAACGAAAGGCGGGACGGTAAGCGGCCAGTGGGTCGGGCGGGGCGGGGCGGGCGCAGGCCGCGAGCAGGCCAAGCCAGAGCAGCGCCAGAAAGAGCGATAACGGTCGCGAGCGGTGGTTCATCACAGGGGGTAGGGCAGAAGCAGGTGGGGGAAGTTCGCCGGTCAGCGCAGGGTGGGCTATAATCGCAGGCTCTACGACCGCCAATCGGAACCAGCCCGCAAGGTTGCCAGGGCCTTGCGGGTCATCGCTGCCCATTATGCCACAAGTCATCATGCCTTCAGAACCGGAGGAGGAGGGATGAACCGCCGATCAATCGTCGTCGTCAGTGACACGCACATCGGCGCCGGCGGCCGCGCCGAAGGCAACGTCCGCTTTGATCCCGGCCACCCCTATTCCCCGGCTTTCTATTCTGACCCTGGCGAGGCGCAGGCTTTGCAGCGGTTGGAGATTTGCTGCGAGCGTCACCCCGGCGTCTTCCTCAGCCTGCGCGATTTTCTGAGATCGGATTTTCCGCGGCGTTCGCTGACGATCCTCTTCGGCAATCATGACCCTGAGCTGATCTATCCGGCGGTGCAGGCGCGGTTGGCCGCCGCGCCCGACATTCTCATCCAGGCCGAGGATGCGCCGGCCGTCCTTCCCGGCCCCGCCACCCAGGCTGTGCAACGGCAGATCGAAGACCCGGCCACAGCCGCCGCCCTGATCCGGCGGCTGGAGTCTGACCCGGCCTTTGTCGAAAGCTTCACGCGGCAGGTGCAGGCGGCGCTGATCGAGCAAGGGATGGAGCCGCCGGGCGATGTGCTGCCCGCTGCCCTGGTCGGGCTGCCGCCGGCCGAGCGGGCGCGGGCGGTGGAGGAGCAGTATTGGGCGCAGTTGGAGGGGGCCGCCGACGAGATTGCGCAGGCCACCGGGGCAAGAGTGCTGCTGTTTGGGCACATCCATGCTCGCATCGAAAAGACGCTCCCCTCCGGCGCGCTGTATCTGAACACGGGGACGTGGATCTGGCAAGGAGATTTCAGGCGCGCAGATGATGCCATCTGGCAAGACCTGGTGCAACACCCAGAGAAGTACGCTGATGCGCGCGATCTGACCTTCGCCCGCATCGATTTCGACGCCGCCGGGCAGATCACGGCCGCCCGGCTCGACCGCGCCGGCCCTGCCCCCACGCCGCCGGCCCCGCCCGGCCCTCTGCCCCGCTCCGGTCTGTTCACACGCCTCTTGCGGATTGAAATTGGAAATCCACTGCATCAGCAAAATCTCCAATAACCGATCTCCAATAACCGATCCTTTTGGTACGCTGATAAACGCGGATGAACGCGGATTGAAATCAGAAAACCCACTACATCAGCAAAATCTCCAATAACCAATCTCAAATAACCAATCCCCAATAACCAATCTCCAATAACCACATGCGCCCCTACCGTTACCTCACACCCATCACGGCCCTGTTCGTGACCGTGCTGCTGCTCAGCAACATCGCCAGCGCCGCCAAACTCATCGACCTGGGCATCACCATGGGCGGGCTGCGGCTGGCTTTCGACGGCGGCACCCTGCTGTTCCCGCTGGCCTATATCTTCGGCGATACGCTGACCGAGGTCTATGGCTATGCCCGCAGCCGGCGGGTGATCTGGACGGGCTTTGGCTGCGCCCTGCTGATGGCGCTGACCTTCTGGGCGCTGGCGCGGCTGCCCGGCGACCCGGCCTGGGGGCAGTTCGTCTACGAGGGCATGGCCGCAGCCAACCCGGGCCTGTCGCAGCCCGCCGACCCGGCCGCGTTCGGACAGTCGGCCTTCGCTGGCATCCTGGGCGGGGTCAGCACGGGGGCGATCATCGTCGCCAGCCTGGTCGCCTATTTCGCCGGCGAGTTCAGCAATTCGTTCGTGCTGGCGAAGATGAAGGTCTGGAGCGAAGGCCGCTGGCTGTGGGCGCGCACTATCGGCTCGACGTTGGTGGGCGAGGGTGTGGATACGGTGCTGTTCGTGCTCGTGGCCACCGCCCTGGGCGTGTTCCCCTGGTCGATTGCCCTGGGCCTGATCGTCGCCAACTATATCTTCAAGGTAGCGATCGAGGTCGGGTTCACGCCGCTGACCTATGTCATCGTCAACCGGCTGAAGCGCGTCGAGCATGAGGATTATTTCGACCGCGACACGAATTTCAACCCCTTCCGGCTGGATGATGCAGAGGCCGAACGGGTGCAGGTTCGGTCTTGATCACGAAGAGATGTAATCATGACAACCCTTCCACCGACTGATGAGATCGAACTGAAGGCCGATTCCGAAATGATCGCGATTCGCTCCGATCGGCGCGTCCGGCAGGATTGGGAGGCGCAATTCCGGCGCATGGCCGTGCACGGTGACGACGCCCTTGTGGATGACGCGCCAAGCTCAGTTTCGGCTTGGGATGATGAAGAGTGGGTATGGTGAGGAAGGATCTGGGGAGGTGATTCCGGTGCTCGCACCCCCGGCTTGCGGCTGCCGGGCGGCTGGCGCTACGGGGGAAAGTGTGCTATCATGCCTCAAAGAATCAGGGACGTGACTTCGCCACGTCCCTTTTTTCGCATCTGGCGTCTGTTATGGCTACTTACGTTTCTCCCACCATCGACCAACTGCTGCACAAAGCCAGCTATCTATCGGGGGATAACCGCGACCTGGTGCGCCGCGCCTATGTGGTGGCCGAAGAGCAACACCGGGGCCAGATTCGCAGCTCGGGCGAGCCGTACATCACCCACCCGCTGGCTGTAGCCGACATCCTCTGCAACCTGGGCGCCGATGCCGAGACGCTGGCCGCCGGGCTGCTGCACGATGTGGTCGAGGACACAGGCTATCCGCCGGAACAGATCGCGGAGCAGTTCGGCAAAAGGGTGAGGGAGTTGGTCCTGGGGGTGACGAAGCTCTCGAAACAGACGCGCAGTGCCCTGGAACCGACCGACAATCACCCCAATGGCGCCAACGGCGGCCCCACCGCCCGTCCCGACCCGACCCGTCAGGAAGAGTGGGCCGAGAACATGCGCCAACTCTTCCTCAGTTCGGGCGAACACCCCCTCATCCTGGTGATCAAGCTGGCCGACCGCCTGCACAACATGCTGACGCTGACGGCGATCAAGAACGAGGACAAACGCCGGCGCATCGCCAAAGAGACGCTGGAGATTTTTGCGCCGGTGGCCAACCGGCTGGGCATGTGGCAAATCAAGTGGGAGTTGGAGGACCTGGCCTTCCGCCATCTGCAGCCGGTGGTCTACCAACAGCTGCGGGAGAAGATCAACCAACGGCGGGCGGGACGAGAGCGATTCATCCGGCAGGTGGAGGAGCAGATCCGCCTGACGCTGACCGAACACAGCATCACAGCCGATGTCAGTGGCCGGCCCAAGCACATCTACAGCATCTGGCGCAAGATGCAGCAGAAGGGCATTCCTTTCGAGGAGGTGTACGATGTGCACGGTTTCCGCATCATCGTCAGCTCAGTGACCGATTGTTATGTGGCCCTGGGGATCATCCACACGCTTTGGAGGCCCATCCCCGGCGAGTTCGATGACTACATCGCCAGGCCCAAGGACAACGGCTATCAGTCGTTGCACACCGCCGTCACCGGGCCGGAGAAGCACTCGATGGAGGTGCAGATCCGCACCTGGGAAATGCACGATCTGGCCGAGCAAGGGGTGGCCGCGCATTGGCGCTACAAAGAGGGCGGGCGCAAGTTCGACGACGATTTCGCCAACAAGATCGCCTGGTTGCGGGCCTTGAAAACGTTCGAGGAGGAGGCCAACGACGCTTCGGAGATGGTGGAAAGCATGCGCACGGATATTTTCAGTGACCGTGTGTATGTGTTCACGCCCAAAGGCGACCTGCTGAACCTGCCCGCCGGCTCGACGCCGATCGATTTCGCCTACCAGATCCATACCGAGGTGGGCCACAGGTGCCGAGGGGCGCGGGTGAACGGCAAGATGGTGCGGCTGGACTACCAACTCAAGAGCCGCGACCGGGTGGAGATCATCACCGCCAAGAAGGCCGGGCCGAGCCGCGACTGGCTGAACGAGCACCTGGGCTATGTCCGCACCCGCCGCGCTCGCTCCAAGATTCGGCAGTGGTTTCGCACGCAGGATCGCGAAGCCAATATCATCGCCGGCCGGCAGACGCTGGATCGGCTGATCAAGCAGCTTTATCTGCGCTCGGTCAGCCATGAGGACGCCGCCCAGGCCATGGGCTATGACAATCTGGATGATTTCCTGGCTGCCATCGGTTACGGCGACATCCCCAGCGACCGGCTGTCGAGTAAGCTGATCGCCATGCAGCCCAAGGACCGGGATGAGGATAAGGCGGAGGACGAGGGCTTGCCCGATGTAGCCCCACCGCCCAACGCCAGCGGCCCCATCGCCATCCGCGGGGTAGATGGCCTGCTGACCCGGCTGGCGCAGTGCTGCAACCCGCTGCCGGGCGATGACATCGTCGGCTATGTCACTCGCGGGCGGGGCGTGACCATCCACAAGGCCGAATGCCCAAACGTGATGAATCGCAACCAGGAGCAGGAGCGTATGATCCAGGCCCATTGGGGCGCCGAAACGCCCACCTATCCCGTCCCCATCATCGTCCGGGCCTGGAATCGCACCGGGCTGCTGCGCGACATCAGCGCCGTGGTCGCCGCCGATGGCATCAATATCAGCGCCTCCAGCACCAACACCAGCCCGAAATCACCGCTGGCGGTGATCTTCCTGACGATGAGTGTGCGCGACGCCCAACAGTTGACGCGGATCATGGACCGCGTCGAGCGGGTGCAGAATGTGATCTCGGTGGAGCGGTATCGGCCGGAGGGGGGGAAGGGGAAGAAGTAGGGGCGGGGTGAGATTTGACATCGGTTGCGGCGAGGTGGATAATAAATCTCCAGTTTCTCCAGAAACAGGAGCTTCTCCATGAAACCTCTGCACGTCAGCGCCGAACAACTCCGCCGGGGATTGACCGGCTTCCTCAGCCGGACCGGTTTCGGCGGCGAGCATATTGTCGTCGAACGCCATGAGGCCCCCCTGGCCGTGCTCATCCCCTACAGCCTCTACACCGCCCTGGCTGAAGGCACGACCGCGGCCCCCGCACAGCCGGCCGAGGCGGGCGAGCCATCGCTGCGCGAACGCCAGCTTGCCTATCAGCCAACGGAATCTTACAGGCAGGTCGGGCTAGTCGGTGGAGATGGCTCGCCGATCAATGGCGGGGCCGGCCACGGCCGCATTACCATCGAGCCGGACAAGCGCGGGGGCAAGCCCTGCATCCGGGGGCTGCGGATCACCGTCTATGATGTTCTTTCCTATCTGGCGGCGGGCATGACCAGCGATGAAATCCTGGCCGACTTCCCGAATCTAACCCGCGAAGATATCTACGCCTGTCTGGATTATGCGGCGGAACGCGAGAAGAGGGTGCTGGTGGCTGTTGCATGAAGGTGCTGCTCGACCACAACCTCTCGCCGCGCCTGGTCTCGCGCCTGGCCGATGTCTTCGATGAGGTCGAGCATGTTTTGTTCGCCGGTCTGGAGCGCGCTGCCGATGAGGGGGTTTGGGAGTACGCCCGGCAGCGAGACCTGATCATCATCAGCAAGGACTCCGATTTCAGCGAACTGAGCATCTGGCGCGGGTTTCCGCCCAAAGTCATCTGGCTGCAAATCGGCAATTGCACCACCGCCCAGGTCGAGACGGTTCTGCGGGCGCGGTTGGCCGCCATCACCGCTTTCGGCGCCGATCCCGAAGCGGGCGTGTTGGTGTTGCGGTAAGTGTTCACCTTGTGTGTTATTGCGAGTCATCCATGCCTCATAGCGGCATGTGGTCGTGAGAGAAACCTCACTCATTTTGTCATGCTGAACGGGTCGATCACCCAATGTTGTTGCAACGATCAGCCAGTGAAGCATCTCCCTGCCTCGGAGTTTCTAAGCAGCAGGCCGTAGGGTACTGAGTGAAGCGAAGATACCGTTGGTTTATTTATAGTCAAGTAGCCAATGCAAGAGCAGCGAAGGATGAGCGTCGAGTGGTGGAGCGAGTATTGCCACGAAGCCAGGCAACCGCACTGGTCAGATTCATGGCAGCGGCAG
>JAIBAP010000117.1 GCA_019695115.1 Caldilineales bacterium
TCCCCACCTCCCACTCGCCGTACTCACTCTCCTGCGCCCGACCACCCTTGGCGCCGTTCTCCCATTGGCCGCGCTCGCTTTCGTCCCTCCCACTCTGCTCAACCCGGGAAACTTTGACGCTCACCCATGGGAGGCTTGGGCCTTGACGAACAAAGTGGACAGAGCTATACTAGGGTTGATAAAAAGCTGAATAAGCTTTCTCCTGTCCTGCGAAAAGTCGCCGATTGTGGCGGCCTGCCCCCTTCTCAAGGCGAAGGAATGGGCTAGCAGGACAGGTTTGTTTGAGTAAGCGTTCAGCCATGAAATTCGAGTACCTGACTGAGCTTATTCGTTACAATGCAGGGTCTTCCGTTTCTCATCTGATGCGACACGATCTCTTGATAGTGTCATGCTGAGCGGGTCAATCGCCCAACTTACATGATGAAGACCACACCAGCGAAGCATCTCGCGTGTCATAAGTCGGCATTAACGGAAAGGCATCATACAATTCGTGAAATTTGGATGACCTACACGAGATGCTTCGCTGGAATTCCTCTGCAACAACCTTGTGTGATCGACCCGCTCAGCATGACACAATTGGCACTCTGGCGCTTTACGACTCAGTGGATATGAGAACCGGAAAGCCCTGGTTACAATGTGATAGGCTTCGGTATCCTTTCGGGCATCTCGACGCAGCAAGGCTCCTGCAACGAGATCGGCAATCTGTATGAGTGATTCGCTCTGTGAACGCCTAACAACGATCTTGTGGAAGTGGCGTGGGATATCGCGGGCAGCCAGAAAACGACGTATTTCGGCGCGCAACGTCGCCGCTGAACCGTACTCGCCAAGCGGGTGGGCTGCTGCAAAGAGCAGGTAACGGAATCATAAGCGGCTGCTGGGAGAAATGCAAAGGATGCACGTTGAGCTTGTTCCCTTCATGGCATCCTGAAGCATAACTCGCTTCCACAAATGACGCTTGCGCGGGGTAGCGCCGCGCCTTGTCAGATTGACGACACCTGCCTCCGCCCCCTATACTGTGCCCCACAGCTATGGAACTTGTCGTCGTGGTGCCGACCTACAACGAAGCAGAGAACCTGGAAGCACTCGTCGCCGAGTTGCTGGCTTTAGGGCTGGACGGCCTGCGCATTCTGATCGTCGATGATCAATCGCCCGACGGCACCGGGAAACTCGCCGACACCCTGGTCTCTCGCCATCCCCAGACCATCGAGGTCATCCACCGCCAGGGCAAGCACGGGCTGGGGTTGGCCTATCTCGATGGCTTCCGCCGCGCCCTGGCGATGGGCGCCGACGCCATCGTGCAGATGGACGCCGACTTCTCGCACTCGCCGCGCTACATTCCCCACTTCCTCGACCTGCTGCCACAGGCCGATGTGGTCATCGGCTCGCGCTACGTCAAGGGCGGGACGGTGGACGAACGCTGGAGTTGGTGGCGGCGCTTCCTCAGCTGGTGGGCCAACGCCATCTACACCCGCCTGCTGCTGGGATTGCACGTGCGCGATGGCACGGCGGGCTTCAAACTCTGGCGTCGCGAGGCCCTGACCGGGATCGACTTCGCCAGCATCCGTTCCAACGGCTATGTCTTCCAGGTGGAGATGGCCTATGTCTGCGAGCGGCTGGGCTACCGCCTGCTCGAAGCGCCCATCCATTTCGAGGACCGGCGCATCGGCCGCTCGAAAATGAGCGTGCCGGTCAAGGTGGAGGCGGCCCTGCGCACACTGGAAATCCGGCGCCGGCACCGGCACTTGGGGCCGCACGACCGTCTGCCCGTGGCGCCGGCCGAGGGACGGCCGCAGGCATGAGCATGACCCGGCTGGAGCTGCGCCGCGAGCTGTTGGCGCTGCTCGTCCTCTTCCTCCTGCCCCTGCTGTGGTTCGGCCCCGTCATCTTCGGCGGCCAGACGTTGCTGCCGGCCGACAACCTCTACGACTACCAGCCCTGGCAGAGCTTTGCCGCCCAGCAGGGGGTGGGGACGCCGCACAACGCCCTGCTCTCGGACCTGGTGCTGGAAAACTACCCCTGGAAACTGCTCATCCGCCGGGCCATCGCCGAGCGCCAGCTGCCGCTCTGGAACCCGCACCTGTTTTCGGGCACGCCCTTCCTGGCCGCGGGCCAACACTCGGCCCTCTTCCCCTTCAGCCTGGTCTACTACATCCTGCCGCTGCCCATGGCCTATGGCGTCTTCACCTGGCTGATGCTGGCGCTGGCGGGGATCAACACCTACCTCTTCGCCCGCGTGCTGGGGCTGGGCCGGGCCGCCGCCATGTTCAGCGGCATCGCCTACATGTTCTCCGGCTTCTTCGTCAGCTCGGTCGTCTTCCAGATGATGATCGCTGGCGCCTGCTGGCTGCCGCTGGTGCTGGCCCTGATCGAGATGGTGGTGCGCAAGCAGGAAGAGAAGGGCAACGCGCCCTTCGTGCCGGTGGCCTACATCGTCGCCGGCGCCATCGCCATCGGCCTGGTGGGGCTGGCAGGGCATGTCGAGATCCTCTACTACACCCTGCTGGTGGGGGGCATGTACAGCCTCTGGCGGCTGTTCGGCGTCTGGCGGCGGCTGGGGGTGTGGCGGCCGGTCGTCCGCATCGCCGGCTGGCTGGTCTTCATGGCCGGCACTGGGCTGCTGCTGGCCGCCATCCAACTCATCCCACTCTATGAACTGGTGGCGCAGAACTTCCGCCAGGGGTCGGTGAGCTACGACCAGGTGGTGGGCTGGGCCTGGCCCCTGCGCCAGATCGTCACCTTTCTGATCCCCGACTTTTTTGGCAACCCCGCCCATCACAGCCTGCGCGATTGGTGGAGCGGCGAGGTGGCGACATCGTGGACGAACGCGCTCGGCCAGACCACAGCCACCGTCTTTTGGGGCGTCAAAAACTATGTCGAAGGCGCCAACTACCTGGGCATCCTCACCCTGGTCTTGGCCCTGGCCGCCTGCTTCGACTCCGGCGGCCGGCTGCGTGGCGGCTCGGTGCGGCAGCCTTCGGACCAACCGGGCTGGGTGAGGCCGCCCACCGGTCGCTTCTACGTCATCGGCTTCGCCCTCCTGGCCGGTCTGTCGCTGGCCTTTGCCTTTGGCACGCCGCTCTACACCCTCCTTTTCTACGGGCTGCCGGGCTACAAACAACTGCATTCTGCCTTTCGCTGGGTCTTCCCCTACACACTGGCCGTGGCCATGCTGGCCGGGTTCGGCCTCGATCGGCTGCAACTGGCGCTGGAGGGCGGGCACGAAGACCGGGTGGGTGGGCTGCGCAAGCTGGTGCGGCTCACTTATCCCGATTCGGCCCGGCTGGCCGGCTGGCTGCTGGCTGCGGGCGGGGCTGTGATCCTGGCCATCCTCTTGCTCAGCCGTTATCTGCCCGACCCGTTCATCGCCTTCGGCCAGCGTTTCGTCGCCGGCTCCGACCTGGCCCAGGCCGCCTTCGCCGACGGCCGCCAGTTCTGGAGCTATGAGGCCGTGCGGCTGCTGCAACTGGGCTTCATGGCCCTGGGGTCGGGCATGGTGCTGCTCCTGGCCCTGTCGCCGGTGGGGCAACGGTCGTTGGTGGGGCCGGTGGATCCAGAGGCCGAACGCCGGGCGCAGGCCGATCAGGGCTTCACCTGGTCGGTGGGGCTGCGGGTGTGGCAGGCGGCGGCGCTGGCGCTGGTCGTCCTCGATCTGTGGCTGGTCGGCGTCGTCTTCAACCCCCGCGCCGAGCCGGGCTGGCTGGAATTCCATCCCCAGGCCGTCAACTGGCTGATCGATCACAAGTACCCTGACCAGCCCTGGCGCTTCACCACCTTCCAGCTTCCCGACGAACAGAAGACGTATAATGCCAACCTGGGCATGATCGACGGCCTCGACGACGTGCGCGGCTATGACTCGATCATCCCCCGCCAATATGCCGAATACATGTCGCAGATGCAGACCCAGGGCGACCTGCTCTACAACCGCATCGGCCCGGTCTACGCGCCCAACAACGCCATGCTGGATGACCCACTGTTCGACCGGCTGGGCGTGCGCTTTGTGGTGACGACGCAGGAGATTGCCAACGAGGGCTACGCCCTGGTGTACGAGGGCGAAGTGCGGGTCTACGAGAACCTGGGCGCCGTCCCGCGCGTCCTCTTCGTCCCCGAAGTGGTCGTCTCCCCTCCCGACCGGCTCTGGGAGACCCTCCGCGCCGCCGACCCCCGCCAGACGGTGGTGCTGGATGCCGGCGCGCTCGCTCCCCCCGCCGCCGTCTTCGGCCAGAAGCGCGAGGCCAAGGTTCGGCTCTACGGTCTCAACGATGTCGAGGTCGAGATCGACGCCGACGCGCCCGGCTGGGTGCTGCTCAACGACGCTTACTTCCCCGGCTGGCGGGCCTATGTGCGCCCCCTGGCGGCGGTGGATACGGGCGCCGGCGTGGGCGAGGAGGAGACGACCATCTACCGGGCCAACGGCAACTTCCGGGCCGTCTATCTGGACGAGCCGGGCTGGCATGCGGTTCGCTTCCATTACACGCCGCTTTCGTTCAAACTCGGCCTCTACACCAGCTTCCTTTCGGCGGTGTTCCTGTTCCTGCTGGTGGGCTGGTGGGGCTGGGGCCGCTGGTATCGTGAGCGGCAGGGCCAGGGTGCGGCGGTGCGGCGGGTGGCAGTGAACTCACTGGTGCCGATGTTCATGTCGTTGGTCAACAAGTTCATCGATTACGCCTTTGCCCTGCTGTATCTGCGCATCCTCAACCCGGCCGGGGTGGGGGCCTATACCTTCGCCGTCCAGCTTTACACCATCTTCGAGATCATCGTCCGTTTTGGGCTGGGGACGCTCCTGACGCGCGAGGTCTCCAAACGTCAGGAAGGCGACGAGGCCAATCGCTATCTGGCCAATGCCGTCGGCGTCCGCATCTGGTTATGGGTCGCGGCGCTGCCGGTGATGGCAGCCGTGACCTGGCTGTACTGGCGGGCAGGCTTCATCGACGCCGCCACCGTCTCGGCCATCGCCATCTTCGCCCTGGCGCTGTTCTTCGCCCTGCTCTCCGACGCCTTCTCCTCGCTTTTCTATGCCTTCGAGCGCATGGAGTATCCGGCCGGGGTGGCTTCGTTCACGGCCATCGCCCGCGTGGCCCTGGGCGCCCTGGCGCTGATCATCGGCTGGGGTTTCGTCGGGCTGGCGTTGGTCAGCCTGCTGATCAACATCGTCCAGTCGATCTGGCTGGGGGCCTTGCTCAGGCGGCGGGTGCTGCCGCGTTCGGGCAGGCCGGGCGGCGACTGGGGGCTGCGCCAGTGGATGCTGCGCGAAAGCTATCCGCTGATGCTGAACAACCTGCTGGCCACGGCCTTCTGGCGCATCGACATCCTGATCCTGACCCCGATCGTCGGCGCTTTTGGCGTGGGGCTTTATTCGGCGGCCTACAAATACATCGATGGCCTCAATGTCATCCCCAGCTACTTCACCCTGGCCGTGTTTCCGGTCATGGCCCGCTTTGCCGGTGATGACCCGCTGCGCCTGGTTCGCACGCATAAGCTGGCGTTGCGTCTGCTGACGACGATCGCCATCCCCGTCGCCGTCTTCGTCTTCTTCACCGCCGAACCCCTCATCCTCATCCTCGGCGGCCAGGACTACATCCCCGGCGCCGTCGTGGCCCTGCGCATCCTGGTGCTCAGCATCCCCATCGGCTTCATGAACTCGGTCACGCACTATGTGCTCATCGCCGTCGATCAGCAGCGGGTGCTGACCCGGATTTTCGTGCTGGGGGTGGTTTTCAATGTGGCCGCCAACCTGGCCCTGGCGCCCCGATTGGGCGTGCCGGGGGCGGCTTTCGTCACCATTCTCTCCGAATTCGTCCTTTTCGTTCCTTTCTATGTCGTTCTGCGCCGGACGATGGGGCCGCTGCCCTGGTTCGACCTGCTGTGGCGGCAGACGGCGGCGGGGCTGGCGATGGCGGCCGCCTTCGCCCTGGTGGGGCCGTTCAGCCTGCTGCTCGCCATCCCCCTGGCGGCCGGCGTGTATGTCCTGGCCCTGCTCGTCGTCGGCGCCCATCGCGCCGAAGACATGGCCGCCATCTGGCAGGCGCTGCCCCTGCGCCGCCTGCAGAAGCCACGCTGATGGCAGTGTTGGTGACGGGGCCGTTTCCCCACAGGGCCAGGAAAGGGCTATAATGACATCATCAGGTTACTCAACCGCAACAAGGAGAGGACGATGAGTCAAGTCGCTGAAGCCGTTTACGAACATGGCGTCTTACGTCTATTGCAGCCAATCTACCTGCCTGAACAAGCGCGGGTGCAGGTCGAAGTGCATTCCGCTGCCGATGGTGGCGCCGGTTTGATCCATCGCATCGAAGAAGCCCTGCTTGCGGCAGGTCTGATCAAGCCGCTGGATAAGCCTGCTTATTTGGCGGCGGTGTCTGAGCAGCGCCTGGCTGAAGTTGCCAGCGTCTATGCTGTTGGCGGCCCGCTTTCTGAGGTTATCATTGCTGAACGAGACGGGCGATGAACCTGGATTTCTTCTGCTGATGGATCAACCCGACAAACACCGCATCCTCCTGATCGAAGACGAAGCCGACCTGCGGCGGACGCTCAAACTCAACCTGAAAGACCAGGGCTACAAAGTCATCACCGCCGCCGATGGCCGTGACGGTCTGGACAAAGCCCGCAGCAAGGCCCCCGACCTCATCGTCCTCGACCTGATGCTGCCGGGGCTGGATGGCCTCTCGCTCATGCGGGCGCTGCGCCAGGAATCGGACGTGCCGGTGCTGATGCTCACCGCCCGCACCTCTGAGATCGACAAGATCGTCGGCCTGGAAAGCGGCGCCGACGACTATCTGACCAAGCCCTTCAGCCTGGGCGAACTGCTGGCGCGCATCCGGGCGCTGCTGCGGCGTTCCGAGCGCACCGGCACGCGCGATGCCCTCGCCTCGGGCGGGATCAGGCTCGATCTGGTCAGCCTGCGGGCCACGCTGGAGGGGAAAGACCTGCGTCTCAGCCCCAAGGAATTCAGCCTCCTGGCCGAGCTGATGCGCCACGAGCGGGCGGTGCTCAGCCGCGACCTGCTCCTCACCCGCGTCTGGGGCTACGAATACACCGGCGACACGCGCACGGTCGATGTCCACATCCGCTGGCTGCGCGAGAAGATCGAGAGCGATCCCTCCAACCCGCACCTGCTCCAGACCGTGCGCGGCATCGGCTATCGCTTCGACGGCGGCGTGGCGGCGCCAGACCCCGGCCCTGTCGCCAGCGCCGACCCCGCGGACGACGACGAATGACGACGCTGGCCTGGGGGCTGGCGCTGCTGCTGGCGCTGGCCGCCATCTACCTGGGGCTGCGGTGGCGGCGGGCCGAGGCGGAGGCGCGCTCGGCGCTCGATCATCTGCGCCAGGCGCGCGAGCAGGCTGCGACGCTGGCC
This sequence comes from Caldilineales bacterium, assembly GCA_019695115.1. GTDB lineage: Bacteria > Chloroflexota > Anaerolineae > J102 > J102 > SSF26. Next base: position 7,355 of record JAIBAP010000117.1, read on the forward strand.
GCCGAGAGCGAACGGCGTTCAGCCTATCTGCAGGCGCTCGACCGGGCCGAACTCCCCGCCCTCTTTCTGATCGACCAGGCCCGCGTTGTGCTCTGGCTGAACGAGGCCGGCCGGGGTCTGTGCATCGGCGAGATCGAACTGCCCATCCCCCTGAGCAAGGCCCTGCGCAGCTACGAGATCCTCGATCTGGTCGACCGCGCCCTGGCCAGCGCCGACCACTTCGACCGTGAATACATGCGGGATGGCCGCGTCTTTCATGCCGACGCCCGCCAGGTGATCGAGCAACCCGCCCTCGTCGCCGTCCTGGTGCGCGATGTCACCGAGGCGCAGCGCCTGGGTCGGGCGCAGCGGGAATTCGTCGCCAACATCTCGCACGACCTCCGCACCCCCATTGCCGCCATCCAGCTCATGGTCGAAACGTTGATCGCCGGCGCCGCCGACAACCCCAAACGCCGCAGCCAACTGCTGACCGGCATCGCCGAGCAGACGGCCACCCTCCAGCAGCTGGCGCAGGAAGTGCTCGACCTCAGCCTGATCGAGTCAGGCCGGATGCCGCTGCGTCTGATCGAGATCAGGGTGGCGGAGGTGATCGAGCCAATCCTCCAGCGGATGCAGCCCCAGGCCGAGATCAAGACACTTCACCTTTCGGCCAGCTATGACCCCGCCCTGCGCGTGCTGGCCGACCCCGACAACACCCGCCGCGTGCTGCAAAACCTGCTCCACAATGCCATCAAATTCACGCCCGCCGGCGGGCGGATCGAGCTGGGGGCGGCGGCGCAAGGTGAGGACGTGTTGTTCTCGGTGCGCGACACCGGCATCGGCATCGCCCCCGACCAGTTGGAGCGTGTGTTCGAGCGTTTTCACAAGCTCGACCGCACCCGCGGCGAGGAAGGCGCCGGCCTCGGCCTGGCCATCGCCCGCCACATCGTGCGCGGGCACGGCGGCCGCATCTGGGCCGAAAGCGAGCCGGGCAAAGGCGCCGCCTTCTTCTTCACCCTGCCCGGGGCCTGATTCGCCGCCATGACCCTGCCCTTCTCGCCGCCGCCAGGCCGCCGAACCCAGCGCGACAGCCTGATCGCCGCCCTGGTCTTCCTGGCTGCGCTCTTGCTCTACCTTCCTACCGTCTCGCCCTCGGTGGTGGTGGATGACGGCGGCGAAATCCAGATGCTCTCGCACGTCCTGGGCGTGGCTCATCCCACCGGCTACCCGCTGATGCTGCTGTTGGGATGGGTCTTCTCGCACCTGCCGTTGGGCGGCGATGTGGCCTGGCGGGTGACGTTGCTCAGTACGGTCGCCAGCGCCGGGGCCATCGCCGCTCTTTACCTGTTGGGCAGGCAATTGGGCGCGAGGCAGGCGCCTGCCGCCATCGCCGCCCTGGTGCTGGCGGCTGCGCCCCGGCTGTGGATGCACGCGCAGGCGACCGAGGTCTATGGCCTGGCCAATCTGCTGATGGTGCTGGGCGTGTGGCTGCTGCTGCGCTGGGGCGCGGGCCGGGCGCCGCTGTGGTGGGCGACGCTGGCCTTCGGTTTGGGCCTGACCCATCACATCAGCCTGCGGCTGGTGGGTCCTCCGGCCCTGCTCTATGTGCTGCTGGTCGATGCCCGCTTGATCCTGCAACCCCGCCGCTGGTTGCCGGCCCTGGCCGCCCTCCTGGCCCCACTGCTGCTCTACGCCCTCATCCCCCTGCGCGCCGCCTTCTTCGAGTCGCTTCCGCAGCTCCAGGGCAGCATCCTCGGTCTGCACAAAGCCCTGGCCGCCGGTTTTGTCTCGCCCCACTATTATGGCGGCTTCTGGAACCTGGCCCTGGCGTTGGACTACGGCCAGCAGTTCCTGGGCGCCAAAGATTTCCTGGGCCTGAGCGTGCTGGACGATTATCTGCGCTTCACCGTCCAGCAGGCGCCGTGGCCGGCCGTGCTGTTGGCCGTGTTGGGCGTGTTCGTCCTTTGGCGGCGCGACCGCAAAGCCAGCCTCCTCTTGCTGACCACCTATGTCCTCTCATTGTGGGCGGCGCTGCGCTTTTTGGCCCAGGTGGGCGAGGATGGCGATAACTTCATCCCCGTCTATCTGCTGATGGCCGCCTGGCTGGCGGTGGGGGCGGATGCCGTGTGGCGCTGGGGCGAGCGCCTCTGGCCGCCGTGGGGACGCCGCGCCCTGCTGGTTGCACTCTGGCTGCTGCCCCTGTATCACGCCCTCAGCCAATTCCCGGCCGCGCTCGAACGCAGGCAGATGGATGTGCGCCCGCAAGCCGAGGCCATTCTGGCCCTGGATTTGCCGCCCGGCGCTGCCATCCTGGGCGAGTGGCGCGACATCACGGCCTTGCGCTATTTGCAGCGGGTCGAGGGCGTGCGGCCCGACCTCTGGATCATCCATGCCGGGCCGGAGGGCATCCGCCTCTTGCAGCCGCGGGCCGAGCAGGAGGGCGTCCCGCTCGCCATCCTGAGTTCCACACCGGCTGGACTGCGGCTGCTGCCCCTGCCTGCGCCCGGCCCGACGGCCATCGCCCACGCGGACGAGCGCCGCCTGAACCAGGCCGTGCGCTGGTTGGGCTACGATCTGCCGTCCACCTCCGCCCGGCCGGGCGAGACCCTACCCCTGACCTTCTACTGGGCTGCCGACGCCGCCCCGCCCGCCGATTGGACGACCTTTATCCACCTGCTGGATGCCGGCGGCGAGAAAGTGGCGCAGGTCGATCGCGTGCCCGTCGGCGTCTTCTATCCCCCCACCCTCTGGCGGCCCGGCCAGATGCTTGCCGACCAGTACGAGCTAACCCTCCCGCCCGACCTCCCGCCCGGCCGCTATCGTCTCATCTTCGGCGCCTACAGCGGCGACCAGCGGTTCCAGTGGGCCGATGGCCGGGGCGAGCAGGAGCTCGCCGAGATTATCGTTGCGGAGTGAGCACGGCCGCGTGCGACTGAGGTGTTGCGTATTGCGTGTTGCCAGGGGGTTGCCGCACAGGTATTGCAGAAAGTGCGTGGGTGCTGTAATCTACTCCCCGAGAGACTACTGCCATGATGCTTATATTTGAGTGGGACAAGAACAAAGCGAGGACTAACCTCGGAAAGCACAAGGTCAGCTTCGAGGAGGCCAAGACCTTGTTCAGCGACCCGCTCATGGTTTCCTATCCTGATGAGCATCATTCGGATATCGAAGAACGTTTTGTTAGGGTCTGTCATGAAATAACTGTATCGATTGGTTTGACTCGCGGCAAGATGGTATAGTTCCACTCGCCATGAAAATCAGCGCGTTGGATATCGACTTGCGCCAATTCCTCATCAGACACCACGAT
>JAIBAP010000118.1 GCA_019695115.1 Caldilineales bacterium
TCAGCCTACTTTGATGCCAGGTGTCGACTGCTCGGCCGAGCCGGCGTTTGCGCCCCTGCCTGGATTATGTGAGTTCCGCCTACTTTAACTCATCTCCCTCTCTTCGGGAAACTTTGACGCCCACCCGATTCGCAGCCCCATTGACAAAACCGCCAAGAACGCCTACGATAGAGCCAACCAATAACACCCAGGGGAGCTGGGGCAAGCCCGGCTGAGAGGATGACCGTATTCGTCATCGACCCCCACACCTGACCCGGACAATGCCGGCGTAGGGACGGAACCATTGCCACCACCAGCCACCGGCCCTCCACCGGTGGCTTTTTTCATCTCCCCCCAATCTCCAATCTCCAATCTCCAATCTCTCATCTCCGTCCTCCGTCCTCCGCCCTCCGTCCTCCGTCCTCCGCCCTCCGCCCTCCGTCCTCCGCCCTCCGCCCTCCGCCCTCCATCCCTCCCCCCATGCGCGCCGTCCTCTTTGCCAACGGCCACCTCCCCCACCCCCTGGCCGCCCGCCGTCGCCTGCTGCCCGATGACCTCATCCTCTGCGCCGATGGCGGCAGCCGCCATGCCCTGGCCCTGGGCCTGCGCCCCCACCTGGTGATCGGCGACCTGGACAGCCTGGCCATCGCCGACCGCGCCCACCTCGACCGACTTGGCTGCACCATCGAGCAACACCCAGCCGACAAAGACGCCACCGACCTGGAACTGGCCCTCCACGCCGCCCGTCGCCTGGGCGCCGATGAAGTTCTCTTGCTGGCGGCATTGGGCGGTCGCCTGGATCAGGCGCTTGCCAACCTCCTGCTCCTGGCCGGACCTCAGTTTGCCGACCTGCGCCTGAGCCTGGCCGACGGCGAACAAACAGCCTGGGTCGTTCGCGACCGCCTGAGCGTGACCGGGCGGCCGGGCGACACCGTCTCGACCCTCGCCCTCAGCCCCCAGGTCGAGGGCCTCACCTATCACGGCGGCCTGCGCTGGCCGCTGCACGACTTCACCCTGCCATTCGGCAGCAGCCGCGGGGTCAGCAACGAGATGACTGCCGCCATCGCCCCCATCTCCTTGCGCCGCGGCGTCCTCCTCGTCATCCACATCCCCGCCCACCTTTTCCCGGAGATCCCGCTATGAACCACCTCCTGCGCCTCTCCCTCCTGCTCCTGCTCCCGCTCGTCCTCCTGGCCTGCGCGCCGCCGGCCGCCCCTGCCGCCCAACCCGAAGCCCTCATCCTCGTCACCCATGACAGCTTCGACATCAGCGCCGAGGTCCTCGACCAATTCAAGCAAGAGACCGGCATCGAGGTGCAGATACTCAAGACGGGCGACGCCGGCGAGATGCTCAACACCCTCCTGCTCTCGTCAGAAAACCCCCTGGGCGATGTCGTCTACGGCATCGACAACGCTTTCCTCAGCCGCGCCCTCCAGGCTGGCCTCTTCGCCCCCTACCCCAGCCCTCTCCTGGCTGACATCCCCGACCCGCTGGAACTCGACCCCGGCCACAGCCTGCTGCCAGTCGATTTCGGCTACGTCACCCTCAACTATGACAAAGCCTGGTTCGAGAAAAAGGGCCTGGCCCCGCCGAGCGATCTCGCTGACCTGACCCAACCCGCCTACAAATCCCTCACCGTCGTCCAGAACCCGGCCAGCTCCTCGCCCGGCCTGGCCTTCATGCTGACCACCATCGCCCGTTTTGGCGCGACCGGCGCCACCACCTGGTTGGACTACTGGCGCGACCTGCGGGCCAACGACGTGCAGATCGCCGACGGCTGGAGCGAGGCCTACTACGGGGGCTTCACGGTCGGCTCTGGCGGCGAGGGCGACCGCCCCATCGTCGTCAGCTACGCCACCAGCCCGGCGGCCGAAGTCTACTTCAACAACCTGACCGAGCCGCCGACCACCAGCATCGACGCCCCCGGCAACAGCTTCGAGCAGATCGAATTCGTCGGCATCCTGGCCAACAGCCGGCGCCAGGAAGCCGCCCGCCGTCTGGTCGATTTCCTCCTCAGCCCGACCTTCCAGGAGGACATCCCCCTGCACATGTTCGTCTACCCGGCCAACGAGAAGGCGGACGCCGGCGAACTCTTCGAGCAGTGGGCCGCCATCCCCAGCCAACCGGCCCGCCTTGCCCCCGACGCCATCGCCGCCGGACGCGAGGGCTGGATCGCCGCCTGGACCGAGGTCATGCTCCGCTAACGCCCACCCCCGCCTGTGACCCGATCCTGCTACCTGTGTGGCAACCGCCTCGCCCTGGCCCTGCGCGCGACCGACCGACTGGCGGAAACAGGCGCTGAGCACGAAGTCTGGCGCTGTCCTGCCTGCGGCCTGGGCCAGACCTGGCCGCCCCTCGATCCTGCCGCCCTCGCCGCCGCCTACCCGCCCGACTACGCCTGCCACCGCCAAAGCAGCCGCCCTGCCTCCGGCTGGCGCGGGCGGCTCGTTCGCAGCCTTCTGGCGGCGCAGGGCTACCCGCAAACTGACCTGCTGCCCTTGCCGCGGTCGCTGGCCCGTGGGCTGGCTCGCGCCCGCGGCTGGGTCTGGCTTCCCCCGCCACCCCCGCCCGGCCGCCTGCTGGATGTGGGCTGCGGCAGCGGCGCCTACGGCGCCAGCCTCATCCGCCTGGGCTGGCAGGTCGATGGCATCGAAGCAAACGCCGGGGCCGCGGCCAGGGCGCACCAGGCCGGGCTGAGCCTGCAAACCGGCGCCGCCGAGACCGCTGACCTGTCCGCCGCCGCCTACGACGCCATCACTCTCTGGCACACGCTGGAACACCTGAACGACCCGCTGGCTGTGCTGCGCCGACTGCGCCCGGCCCTTTGCCCCGGCGGACGGCTGCTGGTCGAAGTCCCGAATGCCGACGGGTGGGTGGCCAGAGCCACCGGCGCCGCCTGGCTTCATCTCGATCTGCCCCGCCACCGCTTTCACTTCACACCCGCCAGCCTGCGCCTGATCCTCGACCTGGCCGGTTTCCATCTGGTCAAGCTCGAACACATCCCCAACCCGCACGGCCTGGCTGGTGGGCCAGGCTGGCGGTCGCGGGCCGCCCTCCTCCTCGGCTGGATGCTCGGCCTCAGCACGGCTGCCGTGGGCCGGGCCGATGTGATCCGGGCGACGGCTGTACCCCTGCCATGACCTCGTCCCGTCGTTTGGCCGCCTTCCTGCTGCTGGCCGCTATCCCCCTCGGCTTCCTGGCCGTCTTCTTCTTCTATCCCCTGTTTGCCATCCTGCGGCTCAGCCTCTTCCCCGAAGGCAGGCTGGCAGCCGCGGCCATCCGGGAAGTGGTCGAGACGCCCTACTACGCCCGCGTCCTCTGGTTCACCACCTGGCAGGCCGGACTGAGCACGCTGGGCGCTTTTCTCGCCGGCCTGCCGGTGGCCTACATCTTCTCTCACTATCGCTTCCCCGGCAAAACGTTGCTGCGAGGCCTCACCACCCTGCCCTTTGTCATGCCGACGGTGGTGGTGGCGGCGGCGTTCGGCGCCTTATTGGGGCCGCGCGGTCTGCTCAACGCCCTGGCCGTCGCTTGGCTTGGCTTGCAGCAGCCGCCCATCCGCCTGGCCAACACGATCTGGATCATCCTCCTGGCCCACATTTTCTACAATACCGCGATCGTCATCCGGATGGTGGGGGGCTTCTGGGCCAACCTGGACCCCCGCCTGACTGCCGCCGCCGCCGTGTTAGGGGCCGATCCCTGGCATCGCTTCCGCCACATCACCCTCGCCCTGCTCACGCCCTCGCTGGCGGCGGCTGGGGTGCTGGTCTTCCTCTTCAACTTCACCTCGTTTGGCGTCGTCCTCATCCTCGGCGGCGCCCGCTTCGCCACCCTCGAGGTCGAGATCTACCGCAGCGCCGTCCGTCTCTTCGACCTGCCGACGGCGGCCGTGCTGTCCCTGGTGCAGTTGGGCTTCACCCTGGCCTTCTTGATCGTCTACACCCGCCTGCAGGCCCGCATCACCGGCCCGCTCAGCCTGCGCCCCGGCCGCGTCCACGAACGCGCCCCCCGCTCATGGGCCGAGCGCATCCTGGTCTACGGCAGCCTGAGCAGCCTCGGCCTGTTGCTGGCGGCGCCCTTCCTGGCCCTGATCGTGCGTTCGCTGACGTTGGGCGGCGGCTTTGGCCTGCAACACTACCGCGCCCTCTTCGTCAACCGCACTGGCTCGGTCTTTTTCATTACCCCGGTCGAGGCCGTGCGCAACTCCTTGCTCTTCGCCGCCGCCGCCGTCGCGCTCAGCCTGGTCATCGGCGTAGCCAGCGCCTATCTGCTGGCCGGCAGAAGCGCCGGTCGCAGGCAGGCCGCCGCCCTGCTCGACCCCATCTTCATGCTCCCCCTGGGGGCCAGCGCCGTCACCCTGGGATTTGGCTTCATCCTCGCCCTCGACGAGCCGCCGCTCAACCTGCGCGCCAGCCTGGCCCTCATCCCCCTCGCCCACACCCTCATCGCCTTCCCCTTCGTGCTGCGGGCCTTGCTCCCCACCCTGCGCAGCCTCGACCCGCGTCTGCGCGAGGCGGCGGCGGTGATGGGAGCCGGGCCAGGCCGGGTGCTGCGATACATCGACGCCCCCATCCTCGCCCGCGCCCTCATCGTCGGCGTGGTCTTCGCCTTTACCGTCAGCATGGGCGAATTCAGCGCCAGCCTCCTCGTCAGCCGGCCGCAATTCCTCACCTTGCCGGTCGCCATCTATCGCTTCTTGGGTCAGCCGGGGCTGGCCAACTACGGCCAGGCGCTGGCCCTGAGCGTCATCCTGCTCCTCGTCACCGTCCTCGCCTTTCTCGGCCTGGAAAACCTGCGCTATGACGACATCGGCGAATTCTGACCCGCCCTTTCTGCTCGCCGCCGGCATCGAGAAGGCATTCGACGCCGTTCCGGTGCTGCGTGGCATCGACCTCCGCATCGCTGAAGGCGAGACGGTCTGTCTGCTGGGCCCCAGCGGCTGCGGCAAGACCACGCTGTTGCGGGTCATCGCCGGGTTGGAGCAGGCTGACCGGGGTCGGATCAGCTGCGCCGGCCAGGACATCACCCACCTGCCGCCGCACCGGCGCGATTTTGGCCTCATGTTCCAGGATTTCGTCCTTTTCCCGCACCTGACGGCGGGCGAGAACATCGCCTTTGGCCTGAAGATGCACGGCTGGCCGGCCGAGCGGGTGCGGGCGAGGGTGGCGGAACTGTTGGAGTTGGTGGATCTGCCGGGGGTCGGGCCACGCCGGGTATTCGAACTGAGCGGCGGGCAGCAACAGCGCGTGGCTCTGGCCCGCAGCCTGGCCCCGCAGCCGCGGCTGCTCATGCTGGATGAGCCGCTGGCCTCGCTCGACCGCGTCCTGCGCGACCAACTGTTGACCGACCTGCGCGGCTTGCTCGACCGCTTGGGCCAGACCGCGCTTTACGTCACCCACGACCAACTCGAGGCCTTCGCCATCGCCGACCGCGTGATCCTGATCAACCAGGGCCGGGTCGAGCAGGAAGGACCGCCGGGCGAGCTTTATCGGCGGCCGGCCTCGGCCTTCGTCGCCCGCTTCCTCGGCTTCAAGAACCTCCTGCCCGCCCGCATCCTCCTGGCCGGGCCGGCGCCGGTGGTCGAGACGGCGTTGGGGCTGCTGCATCCGCCCGACCCGCCGGCCGGCCTGCGGGCGGGCGACCCCGCCCTCGTCGTCATCCGGCCAGAGGGCCTGCGCCCGGCTGCGGCTACCGATGACCATGCCTTGCCGATGCGCTTGCTGGCGAAATCATTCCGCGGCGCGCAGACGCAACTGCGCTTGCAGGCGCCGGCCGCTGCCGCGGCGCTGGAATTCGTGCTGCCCAGCGATGCAGGCGATCTTCGCCTGGGCGAATCCTTCGCCTGGCGTATCGATCCCCAGGCAGTCATCGTCCTAAGCTCTGACAATCCCCCGCCCACGCCTTGAGCGATGGCTCTGCGGTCATTTTGACGGGATGCACGCTCTGCTATATCATTGGCCCTTGCATCGATTTTCATTGCCGTTCTCGTTCACTGGTCAAGGCATTCCGGGCGCCTCTGGTTGATAGGCATGGCGCCCTCATCGTTGCGGCTTTCGGCGCATCTGCGCTCCCACGGCGTGGGTTTGGTTGTTTCTGGGTTTCGATGGCGAACCAGCAGCGCAACCACCGCTTGTCTTTGTTTTCGCTGCGTCCGTCGTCGTCTTTCGTCCTCGCTTGTCTTTGTCTTTTCTGGCAGGCAGGGCGGCAGCGGCCCTTTTTGAAACCACCCCATTCCGGTCAGTCTTACTGCGCTCTTTCCCCCAGGTTTTATCAAGAAAGGCCCTTCGCTTGACTGACGTTCATCCATCTGCCGATGGGTTCGCCAGTTGGCGAACGTATTTGGAGGAAAGCAGGTCATGCCGTCTCGCCTACCCCAACTTCTTCGCTTCATTCCCCTGCTTCTCGTCAGCCTGGCGCTGTTCCTGGCAGCAGCGAGCGCGGCCAATGCCGTTGCTCCGGTGGCGCCCGAGGTGGAAGACCCACCACAAATCACGAGCGCCTTCGGCCCCTCGGCCCTGGCGGCGAACAAACACATCGGCGTCTGGCTGCTAGAGACGCGTAGCGACACACCGCCGATCATCCGCGCCGCCCGCGCTTCGTGGGTGCGCATTGCCATCAACTGGGCGACAGCCGAAACCAGTCCGGGGGTCTACAACTGGAATGCGGCAGACAGAAAAATCCAGGACGCCAAAGCCGAGGGTTTCGACGTCGTCCTGGCGGTGATGCACAACCCTACTTGGGCGGCGGATTACGAGTGCGGGCCGATCAAGGCCGAACACCTGTCGACATTCGCCAACTTCATGGCTGCGGTCGTGCAGCGGTACGGCAGCGCGCCCTACAACATCCGTTATTTCGAACTGGGCAACGAGCCAGACAACGGCGACGCCATCAACCAGGCCTGGGTGGGGGGATGCTGGGGCATCGGGCCGAATCCGGCGCCGGGTGCAGGCGGGGCCGCCTATGCCGACATGCTGAAACGCGTCTATCCGGCCATGAAGACCGCCAACTCGAATGCACTGGTGGCCATCGGCGGCCTGAGCTATGAATATTGGACGACCGAAGGCGGCCCCTATGACCCTAATTTCCTCAATGATTTGTTGGCGGCGGGCGGCGGCGACTACTTCGATGTCATCAACTATCATTTCTATGAAGCCTGGACCTTCAAGTGGGGGTCCATCGGCGCCAAGGGCAGGGTGATCCAGGACAGGGTGCGGGCGGCCACTGGCGTCAGCAAGCCCCTGATGGTGACAGAGGTGGGCACCCCCAGCCGCAAGCCGGATGGATCGCCCGACCCCAACGACTACAGCGAGGAGGCGCAGGCGCGCTTCGTCATCAAGGGCCTGACACAAGGCATCGCTACCGGCATCTATCCGCTGATCTGGTTTCAGGATGTGGATCGGCCTGAGCACTCTGGCGGCTATGCCTACGGCTTGCTGAACGAGAGCCTGGGCCCCAAGCCGGCCTACGATGCCTACAAGGTCTTTGCCACCGAGCTGACCGACGCCACCTACAGCAACCGTCTGACCTATGTGGACGCCTCGCTCGAAGGCCATCAATTCAGCCGTGGGACACAGCAGAAACTGGTTGTGTGGAAGACATCGGCCGGCGAGACGGCGCAGGGCTTCCCCGTTAGTGCGGCGGGCAACCCGCTGCGTGTGGTCGACAAGGCCGGCAACCAGAGCGTGGTGCGCGACGGCCAGGCCGGCGATCTGGACGGGTCGGCCAACGGCTCGGTACGGATCAACGTGGGCGCCAGCCCGCTCATCCTGGAGCCGAACGCCGGAGCCGTGACGCCGATCACCCAGAATATCCCCCTGGTTAGGGGCTGGAATCTGTTCTCGTTTCGGGTCGATGTCGCCGATACGGCGATCCGCACCGTCCTCACCTCTATCCGCGGCTCCTACAGCCGCGTGCTCGGCGAGTATGGCACCTATGACATCGCGGTGCCGTCCAGTTTCAACACTCTCCAGCGGCTGCATCCGGGTCTGGGTTATTGGATCTTCATGACCCGCGATGACACCCTCACCCTCACCGGCCCGCCCTTGCCGGCCAGCAACCCGATCGAACTATCGCAAGGCTGGAATTGGGTTGGCTATTTGCCGCCGCAGCGATTGGCGGTGCAGCCGGCCCTGACCTCTATCGGCGGCGCTTACGAACGCATCATCGGCGACGCCGGCACCTTCGACACCTCGGTCCCGCCCGCCTTCAACACCCTGCGCGAGTTGGCGCCCAACGCCGGCTATCTCCTGCGCATGTCGCAGCCGGCCACGCTGGTCTATCCCACCGGCGGTTCGAGCCTCGCCTCATCTCCGGCCGGATCACCCGCTCAGGCCCTGTCCGAGCCGCCGATCCGGGTCGCGTCGCCCCAGGGCACATGCCCGCCCATCCAGGGCACGCCTTCTTTCACCGAGGCCTTTGGTTTCATCACCCCAGGGGCGGCGGTGGGCGCGGTCGTAACCGCCTACAACGACCGCGGCGTGACCGCCGGCTGCTTTGTCGTCGACACCGCCGACCAGTACGGCATCCTGCGCATCTACGGCGAGGATGTCGGCGGCGGCATCCCCGGCATGCGCGATGGTGAGACGGTCCGCTTCCAAGTGAATGGCGTCAACGCCACCGGGACGTTGGTCTGGCATAACGATCAGACGCCGCATCAGGTGGATCTCACCCTGCCATCGGCCACCAACACCCCCACCCCCACGCAGGCGGCTGCCACCAACACCCCCACCCCCACGCAGGCGGCTGCCACCAACACCCCCACCCCCACGCAGGCGGCTGCCACCAACACCCCCACCCCCACGCAAGCGGCTGCCACCAACACCCCCACCCGCACCCCCACCCCCGTTGCCACCGCCACCCCCACGCCGGGCATCGCCTATCGCTTCCGCGGGACGGCCTATCGCGGCCCCAATGGCGTCACCACCACGCCCTTTGCCGGCGTCACCTTCCGGCTCTATGTCCGTAGCAGCGGCCAGAACCCGCCCGGAACCCTACTGGACACCAGGATGAGCGCCGCCGATGGCTTTTGGAACTTCACCGTCAGCCAAACCTACGACTACTACCGCATCGTCATCGAGCCGCCCACCGGTTATGTCCTGACCGGCGTACAAAACCAGACGGGCCAATACCTGGGCAACGGCGTCTTGGAGTGGTTCCAGCCGGCGCCCGCCGTCCACCAGACCAACGTCTTCGTCGATACGGCCACAGCCACGCCCACCGCCACGCGCACGCCCAGCCGAACCCCCACCCCGACCTCCACCCCCCTCGCCACAGCCACCCCTACCCCCACCACCACGGCGACCCCCACCACCACGGCGACGCCCACCGCCACACTGACGCCGACACCCACCGACACCCCCACCGCCACCGCCACGCCGACCCCTATCGGCACCGCCACCGACACCCCCACCCCCATCCCCACCTTCGAGGTCATCCTCACGCCCGTCGCCGATGCCTACATCGACGAATTCTTCCCGGATGACAACTATGGGGCCAACCCGGCCTCGCTGGTTCGTTCTGGGCAAACGACCGCCGCGCTCATGCGCTTCGATCTCAACGGCTTACCGCCTGACGCCGTCATCACGCAGGCGCAACTGCGTTTTTTTACGTTAAGTAGGTCCAACAGCCGGATCATCGCGCCCCGCTTCTACCGGGTGTTGAGACCGTGGGTCGAAAACGAAACCAATTACACGCTGGCTGCCACCGGCCAACTGTGGGATGAGCCGCTGGCGATGGGAGTCGGGGATCGCGAAGCCAATCCATTTGCCACCCTGCCCGAACTAACGGTGGGCGCCTTCAGCGTCGTGGATGTCACCGGTCAGGCTCAGGGGTGGTTCGGAGCACCTGACCAGAACTTCGGTCTCTTGATCGACTCAGCCACGCTGAACACCGTCCAATACAGCCTCGCGGCAAAGGAGTGGTCGGAAAGCGACAAGCGCCCTTTTCTCTGGGTTCGCTATCAATCCCTGAGCACCCCCACGCCCACCGCTACGCCTAGCCCGACCGCAACCGCCACTTCCACACCCACCGCCACCCCCAGCTCGACGCCGAGCCAAACGCCGACCCCTTCTCCGACAGCGACGGCGACCCCCACAGCCACGCCAACAGCTACCATCACCCGCACCGCCACCGCCACCCACACCCCCACCATCACGCCGACGCCGACCCGCACCCCCACGCCGACGCTGACCGCCACCCCCACCCGCACCGCCACGCCTTCTCCCACGCCCACCATCACGCCGACGCCGACCCGCACCCCGACGCCAACGCCGACCGCCACCCCCACCCGCACCGCCACGCCCTCGCCGACTGCGACCCCTACGCCGACGCCGACCGCCACCCCGACGCCG
>JAIBAP010000119.1 GCA_019695115.1 Caldilineales bacterium
CGTTCGTTCAGAAACGGTTTCAGGTGCATAAAACGTTCTTTGATTGCAGTTGTATCCATGATCGCCAGTATGCCACACCTGCGTTGGTCTACCAAATCGAGTAGATTATTTTATGACGGGCCCTTAGCCGACGTCACGAAGGTCGCCGCACAGTTCGCGCAACCACTTCACCATCAGCTCGAAATAGCCGTCGGCGAAAGTTTCGCCGACGCGAATGGTATGGCTGGCGTTGGGAAAAACTGCGAGCGTGAACGCTTCGTTGCCGGCTTGGCGAAGATACTGCTCGTAAAGTCTCACGCTCTTTTCCACCGGAATGGAGGTGTCCTTATCGCCGAAGATCGCCAACACGGGACAGCGAACTTTGGTCAGGAAGTCGGCGGGATCTACCTCCATCACCGCCCGCATCTGTGCCTTCGCCATCTCCCACGCCGGCGGCGGCAGGTTGTTCAGCAGGGCCAGCACATCGTCCAGGTGCAGGAATCTGGCCCAACGCTCGCCGGCCACGGCTTGCAAGATGGCGATGACCCTGGCCAGCTCGGCGGCGGGGGCCAACGGCTGCGGGCTGTAGGTCAGCGCCGTCAAATCGCTCCAAGCCCCGTCGCCCAAGCGCCGGGCTTCAGCTTGATTGAGTTCACGGTAGATCGGCGCAGCCAGAACGCCATCAACCAGCAGGCGCCGCAGCAAGACCGCTTTGGCGACCTCCTCCTCGGCGAAGCCGGCCGCCCGGCTCTCCGCCTCCACCCGATAGACCTCCTGCTCGGCCGGCGTCACCGCCGGGCCGGAGACGGGGATGATGAAGGCCACGTCCGGGGAGGCGGCGGCCGCCATCTGGCAGATCCAGCCGCCCTGGCTGACGCCCCACAGGCCGACGGCGTCGGCCCGGATGTCGGGGCGCGCCTGCAAGTAGCTGAGCGCGGCCAGCGCCTCCTGCGTGCGGTATTCCAGCGTCTCGAAGCCGCCCCCCGTCGCGCCGCCGCCCCAGCCTGGCCCGTCGTAGCGCAGGACCGCACACCCCGACTCGACAAGTCGTGCCGCGTGCCCGGCGTAGTACGGATCGTCCCGCCCCGAACGGTCGGAGCCGTGCAACAGGACGAGCGCCGGGTGCGGCCCCGCCGCGTCCGGAAGGGTGAGGATGCCGTCCAGTTCCTTGCCCTGCACGCTGAAGCTGACTGCTTCTTCTATCATCACTTTCATCACCGTTGGCTCATTCATGGCAAAAGTACTCCTTTCGCCCCGATTTTACACCTGAACGGCGACAGGCGCAACTGCTTTGCGGTTCATCTCCTTCATGGACGGGATGAAGGCCATGCTCAAGGTGGTCAGGAAATAGGCGACGCCCAACCCGATCAACAACGGATAAAAGCCGAACGCTCCCGTCCACACGCCGCCCAACAACATGCCGAGCGGCATGGCCAGCCATGCGCCTGCTGTGATAGCGCCGAAGACCCGCCCGCGCATGTCGGCGGGGATGCGCTCGAACTCGATGGCGCCGATGATCGGGTTCAGCGGGCCGGCGCCGATGCTGGTGATGAGCGTGGCGACGAGCAGAACGTTGAAGGATGGCTGCAGGGCGTAAATCCAAAACTGCGTTCCCGCCAGCATGAACGCGCCGACGAAGGTCAGATGACGCGGCAGGCGGTGGCCGATGGCGGCGAAGATCAGCCCGCCGATGACCGCTCCCCCGCCGTTGGCCGCGATCAACAGGCCCAGGTTCAGCGCCTCCCCGAACACTTGCTTGACATAAACAGGTCGCACCACACCCCAGAAGATCGCGTCGAGGAAGTTCGTCAGCATGACCATGACTACGATGGCCAGGATCAACCTGTCCCGCAGGATGAAGCGAAAGCCATCTTGCATCTCGCCGAAATAGTTCGAGGATGCCGCCTCCTTTTTGACGATGGCGGGGGCGGCGATGACCAGGCTGACGATCCCCGCCGAGACCAGGAAGGAGGCAGCGTCGAGCCAGAGGACGTTTTGCGTGCCGATGACGCTGATCAGCAGCCCTGCCAGCGGCGCGCCGACCAGGTTGGCGCCGCGCTCGATGACGTGGGTCAGTGAGGTGGCGCGCTCGATGGGCATACCGGCCTGTTCCGCCAGTTCGGGCAGCAACGCCGAGCGGGCGGTGCCGCCTGGGGCGTCGAGCAACGAGCCGAGGAAGACCAGGACGAGCAACTGCCAAAACTCTAGCCCGACTGTGAAGTAGAGCAGGGGGATCAGGGCGGTGGTGACGCTGCTGGCCAGGTCGGCGATGACGCTGGTGCGCTTGTAACCGAGGCGGTCGATCAGCGCCCCGCCCAAGAAACCGGCCAGCACGGCGGGAGCAATGGCAAAAAAGCCGGTGATGCCCGTCTGCGTGGCGCTGCCAGAGGTTTGCAGGACAAACCAGGGGATGGCGATCAAGGTGAAGACATTCCCCACCAGCGAGACGGCGTTGGCGGCGAACAGCGCATAGAGCGGGATGGGGTTTTTGCGTCGTGCTGAAGATGGTTGCATGGTACTCTTTCGCGATCAATGGTGGTCCGTAGTGCCCCGTAGTGGCGACTTCAGTCGCCCCGTAAGCGCCGACAACTGCAACCGTCAGTCCATTCCGACCGTGGTTGCCACTGAGATGGCAGCCAGCTCCCGCTCACGGGCCTCCTCCATCGCCTGCACGATCTGCAAGGCCGCAGAAACCCTGGCAGCAGAGATAGTATAGAACGCGTCCGCCGAACTCCAGCATATCCCGCCGCACCTGTTGTGGGTGGACATCATATTCGCCATCGGCAGGAAGAAGGCGTCGGTGTTGCCGGCGGCATGGAAGAGGGTGGTCAGCAGCAGTCCGAAGAACTGAGCTGCCATCGTCGCCGTCAAATCCACCGGCGTCCCCGTCCAGGCCGCGTTCAGGGCGACCGAGATGACGAAGATGGCGGGGTAGAGCAGGAAGGCGACGGCGTACCAGCGCCAGCCCACTCGCCAGATCGGGAAGCGCTTGAGCAAGGCTGCGACTCCGGCCCGGCCCAGCGTCAGCCCAGTCATCAGCAGGGCGGCGGCGATGAAGCCCCAGCCCAGGAACAGGTAGAGGGCGAAGGGAACCTGGAAGGGCAACACCCCGGCCTGGGCCAGATCGATGGGCCAGGTGAAGGCAAACATCAACACCAGCCCGGCCACCAACCCATGCCGCCGCAGAAAACCACGCAATGAAGACATTCCGGCCGCCATCGAACCGGGACACTTTGCCAAGGCCGAGGCAAGCCTGCAAGAAAGCCTGGAATTGGCCGAACAACTGGGCGACCGTTGGAGCATCGGCACCAGCCTGCGCTTTCTGGGGCTGGCGGCCCTGAGACAAGGCGCGGCCAGGGCGCAGGAGTTGCTGCGCCAGAGCCTGGACGTGCATCGCAGCGTCGTCACCGGCTGGGACATCGCCCGCACGTCCATCTATCTGGCCGAGGCTGGGCTGGCGCTGGGGGATGTGGAAGGAGCGCGGGCCTGCTACGCCGAGGCCCTGGTCATGGCCGAGGAAGCGCATTCGCCGCCGCTGGCAGCGGAGGCGCGGGCGGGGTTAGCGCGCTGATAGATGCCAACTTTTCGGAAAGTTGGCATCTCTGTTGGCAACCCTCCCTTCCTCTCAACTGCCGCCGTTCTTCGCCACCGGCAGCCCCGCCTCGATCCACGCCTGCACGCCCCCTTCCAGGATCTGCACGTTGGTGAAGCCCATGTCGTGTAGCAGCTTGCCCCCCAGCCCGCCGAGCGGCCCCAGGATGCAGGTGGTCACGATGGGGCGGGCGCGGTCGGCCAGCCGCGGGTCGCGCCAGCTTTCGGGCACCTCGTGGTCGGCCATGTAGGTCAGCGAGCCATAGGAGATGTTGGCCGCGCCGGGCACGGTCCCGGTCTGGGCGATGTCGGCCGCATCGCGCACGTCAATCACCAACAAGTCCGGCTCGCGCTTCTGGCGGCGCTGCAGGTCGGCCGGCTTGATCGCAGGGACGGCCTGAAACGCTTCTTGCGCCATGCCGCCGAAGGTCTTGAGTGCGCCGTTTCCGCCCGCGGCCCCCGCGCCCACCGGGCCGCGTGTGATGACCGTGTGCGCCGCCATGATGTCGAACAGCTTGACGCTGGCGTTGCTCAAGCGCGGGTCGGCCTGGACGGCGGCTACCAGCGGGCTGTTCAGGAAGCCCTGCACGGCCGTTTCGTCGTCGAACAGGTAAATCCCTCCACATTCGCGCTGGGCTTCGTTGATCAGCCAGACCTTCCAGCGCAGGCCGGGCGTGTCGGCGATGAGCTGCGCCGCCGGCAGCCAGCTCTCTTGTAGCTCGGCCCCTGAGACGCCGGTGAACGTGAAGTTGATCTGCAGGATGGTTTGAGACATAGTCGGACTCCTTTCTTGTGCATGGGGTGTTTGGATGTGTTGGGCCGCCGGTTGCGGTTCGCTGCGGCCTTCGGCCCCGACAACCGCTGTTCGAGCAACCTGCGCCCAGTGTAGCAGGCGCGGGCTTGCCGCTTATGACATTTCTTGCCAACCGTTTGACCTTCCTTCGTGTTTGACTTGCGCCGCGATTGTCTTAAAATACGGCCGTGTGGATGCACGAGCACAACCGACCTGTGGAATGGCTTTGCACGTAGCTTAGAAGAGGAGCCTATCTCAATGTCAGGCCTGGGCGTTTCCCTCGCCAGTTTTGCCACCTTCGGTGAGTTGCTGAAGTTCCTGCGCCGCCGCGCCCAGCTTTCGCAGCTTGAGCTTTCCTTCGCGGTCGGCTACAGCGAAGCGCAGATCAGCCGGCTGGAGACCAATCAGCGCCGGCCGGATCGCGCCAGTGTGCTGGCCCTCTTCGTCCCGGCCCTCGACATCCAGAACGAACCGGCGGTGATCGAGCGGCTGCTGGCCTTGTGCACCGAGCCTGCGGGCGCGGCGAAAGACGAGCCGCCGCTCAGCTGGCTGCCCGCCGCGCTCACCTCCTTCGTCGGTCGCCAGGAGGAGATGGCCGAGATTTGCCAGATTCTGGGCCGCAACGAGACCCGCCTGCTGACTCTCACCGGCGCTGGCGGCTGCGGCAAGACCCGCCTGGCCCTGGCAGTGGCCGAAACCCTGGCGCCGGACTATCCTCACGGCGTCCGGCTGGCCGAGCTGGCGTCCCTTGCCGACCCGCAACTGGCGGTCAAGACCGTCGCTGCGGCCTTCGGCCTGGGCGAGAGCGGCGAGCGGCCCCTGCTGGCCGCGCTAACCGCTCACTTGCGCCCCCGGCAGGCGCTGCTCATCCTGGACAACTGCGAGCACCTGATCGAGGCCGCCGCCGAACTGGCCGCGACCCTCTTGCGCGATTGCCCGCAACTGCGTATCCTGGTCACCAGCCGAGAGACATTGAGGGTTCCCGGCGAGGTGGACTACCGGGTGCATCCCCTGGCCCTGCCCCCGCTGCGGCAAGGAGAGCGACCTCTCCGCGTCACGGTGGAGGGGTACGATGCCATCCGCCTGTTCGTGGAACGGGCGGCGACGGCCCGCCGCGGCTTCGCCCTGGTTGACCAGAACGCGCCGGCCATCGCCCACATCTGCCGGCGGCTGGATGGCATCCCCCTGGCCCTGGAACTGGCCGCGGCCTGGATCGCTCTCCTTGCGCCGGAACAGATCGCCGAACGGTTGGATGAGGATTTTGCGCTGTTGGCGGGCGCGCAGCGGGGCGTCGTGCCCCGCCACCAAACCCTCACCGCAGCCATCGAGTGGAGCTACAACCTCCTGACGGAAGCGGAGCGGGCGCTGCTGCGGCGCCTTCCCATCTTCAATGGCGGCTGGAACCTGGATGCGGCCGAAAGCGTGGCCGGGGGGCTGCCTCCACTGGCGCCGCTCGAGACGCTGGCGCTGTTGCAGCGGTTGGTCAGCAAATCCCTGGTGATTGTGGAGCACCCGCCGGCAGGGGAGCCGCGCTATCGCCTGTTGGAGACGATCCGGGCATACACGCGCGCGAAATTGGCCGCCTCCGGAGAAGAGGCGCCGGTGCGCGACCGCTGCCTGGCCTATCTTGTCGCCCTGGCCGAGACTGCCGAACCTGAACTGCGATCGGCGCGCCAGATCGAATGGCTGGCGCGCCTCGATCTGGAACGTGACAACCTGCGAGCCGCATTGAGTTGGAGCCTAGCGCCGGAGAAGGCCGGCGCTGCGTTGCGGTTAGCTGCCGCGCTCGGCCACTTCTGGGAGATGCGCGCTGACCTGGTCGAAGGCAGTCGCTGGTGTGAGGCAGCGTTGGCCGCGGCCGACGGTCGCGCTGATCTGCGTGATAGCGCCACGCGCGCCGCGACCCTCTTTGTCGCCGGGATGCTGGCCGGTTATTCATGGGACACGGAGAAGTCGCTCCTCTGCCTGGAAGAGAGTCTGCGCATCTACCGGCGGCATGGCGACATGGCCGGGGCCGGAGCTGTCCTCTGCTTTCTCGCTATTGCCCAAGACCGCCGTCAGCAGTCGCAGCAAGCCATCTGCACCTTCCAGGAAGCGGTGGAGGCAGCGCAACAGGCCGAGGATGGCTGGTGGATCGCCGAAAACCTGCACTGACTGGCCCACGTGTTGGACGGTCAGGGTGACCGTCGCACCGCAACCGACCACTATCAGCAGTCGGTGGCGATCTTCCGCGAGATGGGCGACCAGTGGGCGCTCACCCACCCGCTCTGCGACCTGGCCTTGCGCACCTGGGACGCCGGCCAGCTCCACCAGGCGATGGCGCTGCTGCGCGAATGCCTGGCCGTTTTCCGCCAACTGCGCTCCCACGGCGGCATAGATATGGTTCTGGGCTATCTGACGTTCATGGCCGTGACTGTC
Source organism: Caldilineales bacterium (assembly GCA_019695115.1). GTDB lineage: Bacteria > Chloroflexota > Anaerolineae > J102 > J102 > SSF26. Next base: position 6,782 of record JAIBAP010000119.1, read on the forward strand.
GGCGACCTGGACGCCGCGACCCGCACCGCCGAGGAGAAAGCGGAAATTGGGCTGGTGCAGGCCCTGCAGGCCAACCGGGCCTATGGGCTGCACTCCCTCGCCCACGTGAACCTCGCCCAGGGGCGCCTCGATCTGGCTCGCCAACAACTGGAGGCGGCGCTGCCGATAGCGCTGGCTGGCGATAACCACGGGTTCAAGGCAGAGGTGTTGCTGCTGCTGGGCCGCTGCGCCGTGTACGCTGGCGCTGCCGACGAAGCGGCGGCGCGCCTCGCCGAGAGCCAGCGTTGGGCCGCGTCTGCCGAGCCTGCTCCGTGGCGTGAAGCTGCGATCCTGTTCGGGCTGGGTCAGGTTGCCTGCCTGCGCAGCGACTTCGCCGGCGCGACCGCCCGCTACCAGGAAAGCCTGCATCTGGTGCGGGACATCCGACCGGATATCCCGCCCCGGCTGGAAGGGCTGGCGCAGGCGGCCCTGGGCCAGGGGCAGCCGGAATGGGCCGCCACGCTGTTGGCCGCCGCCGACCATCTGCGCACGGCGATCGGCGCACCCGTCCTACCGGTGGATCATCCAGGCATGGAGCGCCTGCACGAGGCAGTGGCCGCAGCCCTGTCCGGTGCAGCTTTCCATCGAGCATGGGCCAGCGGTCGGGCGCTATCGGTGGATGACAGCGTCGCCTACGCGCTGCAACCGACCGAGCAACATGACCTGTGATCGCCGGCGTTCGTCGGCATCGTTTTCGCTCTGTCAAACCTGCCCTGGAGACGCAAGATGTCTTCGTCTGACCTGACCCTGGCGCCGCGGCCGCCGCTGGGCGAAAGCCGCACCGCCCTGCGGGTGTACGCGCTGACCGTCGGGCTGCTGCTGGCGGCGGTGACAGCGCGGGCGCTGCTCGACCGCCTGCACTCGCCCCTGCTGCGCCCGACCCTGGCGCTGCTGCTGCTCTGGCTGATCCTCTTGCTGGCCGCCGCCGCCCTCCCGCGCCGGCAGACGGGCGGGTTTGCGCTTTGCCTCGGCGCGCAGGCGCTGCTGGCCGTCGGCTTGATCAGCGGCGGCGGCGACTATTTCGCCGCCCTGCTGATGATCCTGGCCATGCAGGTCATGCGCCGCTTCGGCCCCAGGCAGGGGGCGCGCTGGATTGCCCTCTTTGCCCTGCTGCTGATCCTGCCGATGACGCGCAACTATGGGCTGTGGCAAGGGCTGGCCTATGCGCTCATCTACACGGCGGGCAGCGCCCTCTTTGCCGCCTACGCCCTGGCCATCGAACGCACCCAGGCCGCTCACGCCGCCAACCGTGACCTGCTCGGCCGCCTGGAAGAGGCCAACCGTCAGCTGCAACGCTACGCCGCCGGCCAGGAACGGGCCGCCGCCATCCGCCAACGGGCGGCGCTGGCCCGCGACCTGCACGACTCGGTCACGCAGACGCTGTTCAGCCTGACGCTGACCGCACAGGCGGCCCTGCTGCTCAGTGAACGCGACCCCGACCGGGTGGGCGGTCAGCTCGACCGGCTGCACGACCTGGCCCAGGCGGCGCTGGCAACCATGCGCACGCTGGTGGCCGAGCTGCGCCCGCCGCCGCTGGCCGAGGGGCTGGCCGCCGCCCTGCGCCAGCACGCCGCCGAGCGCCAGTTGACCGAAAACCTGGCGGTGGCGGTGGAGATCACGGGCGACCCCCAGGCGCCTCTCTCGCCCGCCGAGGAACTGGGCCTCTTCCGCATCGCCCAGGAGGCGCTGA
>JAIBAP010000120.1 GCA_019695115.1 Caldilineales bacterium
TTCTGCCATGCCAAATACAGCACCCCCACCGCCGCTGCCACCAAAGCCAACGGTGCGAGGAGGCCGCCGAGCACGCCGACGATGGCGCCAATGGCGGTGATCACCTGGCCGGCGACGATGGCGACGGGGCCGAAGGCCGCGGCCAGCGCCACGGCGCCGAGGATGATGGTTTGCGTGCGTGGGTCAAGCTGGGTGAATTGGTCGGCGAGCTGGGTGGCGCGATCGATAAGGGGGCTGATGGTTTCGAGGACAAGCCCGACCGCGGGCGCCATGCCGTCCCATAGGCGCTGGGCCAGGACCTGCGCTTTAATCGCGGCCTGATCCCAAGAGAAGCCGGCGGCGTTGATGCCTTCGGTTTGGGCGGCAAAGGCTTGGGCGGTCATGCCGGCGCTTTGGCCCATGGCCAAAAGTTTCTGGTCGAAGGTTTCGCTCTGGCCATGGGCGAGCGCAAGGGCCAGAGTCTGGCCTTCTATCGAGCCGATATATTGTTGCAGCGGGGCGCCGGTGGCGTCGGCGGCAGTGACGACCGCGCGCAGGACATTGGCGAGACCCAGGTTTTCGACCGCGGCGGCGCCGGTCTCGAAGCCCAGGGAGCCGATGAGGGCCTGCATGGATTCTGTGGGCGCCATGAGCGATTGCATGGCGCCCCGCAGTTGGGTGGAGACCTCGGCGGCGCTGCCGGTCACGCCTGAGAACGTGGCCATGAAGCCGAAGAGCTCCTCAAGGCTGACGCCCATCGACGCGGCGATGGGTGTGACGCGCCCCATGGAGGCGGCGAGCTCGGGAAAGGTGGTTTGACCCAGGGCGACGGTTTGCAGCGCGAGGTCGGCGACCTGGCCGACGGCGGAGGCGGAGGTGTCGCCGTAGGCTTTGGTCACGGAAGAGGTGAGGGCGATGGCTTCGGCGGTAGTGGCGAGCCCGGCCTTGGCGGCGATAGCGTTGATGCGCAGGAGGTCGGCGGATTCGGCGCTGTCGCCGAAGGCGGAGACTACCTGGTACAGGCCCTGGGCCATGCTTTGGCTGGATTCGCCGACAAGGATGGCGGTGGATTGGACCGCGCCTTTGAGTTCGTTGACGCGGTCAGAGGCGACGCCCAGCGCCCCGACGTTGGCCATGGCTTCGTTGAAGTTTTTGCCGAGCAGCAAAGCCGCCCCGCCTGCGGCGAGCAGGGGGGCGGTGATGGCGACGCTGGCCGATTGGCCGATGCTGGTCATGGCCGACCCGACAGATCGGAGGTGGCCTTCGGCCGACTTCATGCCGGCCTCGAAGGCGCTGGTGTCGGTGGTCAGGCGGATGACCAGGTTGGCGAGTGTGGCCATGGAGGGCGAGTAGCGGGGGGCGGGTTGGGGCTGTTAGGGTAGCCGCCGGCGGCAAGTGGCAGACCCAATGGGGTTGGGGCTGTGGGCTTCGATGGCCATCCGCTCGAGCAGCCCCAAGAACGACTAAAGTCGTTACTCCGGTGAAGTCCGGGTGTCGGAGCCGCCGAAGAGGATGTTAAGCTGTTCGACGAGTGCGAGCTGGTCCTGCCAGCTTTGCTGGGGGCGGGGCTGGAAGGGCATAAAGTCAAGGGGGCTGTAGGGTTCGCGGTTGCGCTCGCGATTGACGTTGGCGATGGTGGAAGCGACGATGCCGGCATGCAGGTCGAAGCGCTCGAGGCCGAAGGGTTCGAGGTTGTAGTAGGCGATCCACTCGCTGAATTCGAGCGAGGAGATAGAGCGTTGGAGTTCGGCGACAGAACGGCCGAGAGCGAGGGCTAGGCGGAACCAGAATCTTCGCTCTGGCCGTTCTTCGAGTTTTTTCGTAGCTCGTCGATGTCGGCCTTGGAGATGCCACTGAGACGCTGGGCGACGCTGAACACGCGGTCAAGAGCCCTGCCTGACTTTTTGCCCAGGTCGATCACCTGGGCATCGGTGAAGAGGCGTTTGCCGGTTTCGGGTTCGATCATGCACATCGCACAGATGCGAGCGCGGGCGCTGGTCATGCCGCCTTTGTCCAAAGAGACATCGGTGCCTTTGACGCTGAGCAGGGTGGACTCATAGGCGTCGCGCTCGGCGCCGGTCATGCCACGGACGCAGACCTGGCCGCCCCATTCCGGTACCTCAACGGTCTCGCGCTGGAGGTCGTCGGCGGCAAGAATGGCGGCGGCGGTGAGGAAGTTAGTGGGCATGGGCCGGCCTTATGCTAGGGTGGGGGCGCCGCTGATCTTGAGGGTGACATCGGCGGTGAGCAGCCCATCGACGGGGGCGGTGGGCTTGAAGGACTTGACCAGGGCGTTGAAGTCCCATTCGGTGAGGCCCGCGTCGGGGAAGACAAGCGTGTAGGCGCTGATGCTGCCCTGCTCGTATTCGTAGAGCAGACCGCCGGAGGCGTTCTTGTGGGTGACGCCGGCAGGGTCGTAGGCGATGGAGAGGGAGATCTCGCCGGCGTCCTTCAGGCCCTGGACGAAGGTGTTGTAGCCGTCGGTGTCGTCATGGGATGTGGCCTCGATGATGTTGCTGTCGAGGGCGGGGCCGTCGATGTCGCGTACCTGGGCGATGGCGACGGCGCCCTTCTTGAGGGTGGTTCCAAAGGCGGCGTATTTAGCCATGGGTGGGTGCTCCTAGAAAGTGAGAGGGTGGGAGGGTGAGAGGGTCAGGGGAGGACGACGACGCCGAATTTGACGGCGGTGTTGTTGGCCTCGAGGTTGATGTAGTTGTTGGTCTGGCGCCAGCCGTGGACGGGGAAGGGGCCGAAGGCGGCGATGGCGCCGGCGGCGATGGAGTACGAGGTGATGTCTCCGGTGCGGCCGTATTCGTCGGCGGCGCTGTTGATCGTCACGGTGTAGGGCGAGCCGCCGGTATTGTGGGCGATGACAAGCTCCTTGCCGGTGGAGGCGATCTGCTCTTTGTTGACGGTGTCGGCGGCGGTCATGGTGACGACCTCGCCGGCGGTGGCGTAGGAGCCGGGGGCGTTGGATTTGGTGAGGGTTTGGCGTGCCATGGTGGTGATCCGTGAGGAGTGAGGTGTGGGGGGTGATCAGTAAATCAGTGGTTAGAGGGTGTGCCAGAAGACGAGGTCGAGATAGGAGGACCAGGAGGCGGCCATGTCGGGCTGGGCGGGGTTGTAATGGTCGAATTCGTTTTCGACCGTGATGGCCTGGATGGTGGTAGACGTGCGGGCGGCGCGGCGGCCGTTGAAAGCGGTTTTGACGGCGTTGGCGACGAGACGGGCCTGGAGGAAGGTGGGAGCGATGGCGACGAATTGGAAGCGGGGGCGAGCGAGCTCAGCCGGATCGCTGAGGGTGTGTTCGTGGATGCCGCTGATCCGCTGGTAGGTAACGGCGGGTAGGACGACGTTGGGAGGCAAGACCAGGGGATAGACGCGGGTGGAGATGAGGGCGACCACAGGGGCGTCTTCGGCGAGGAGCTGGACGATCTCGGCCTCGATCATGGGGCTGATTCGATGGCGGCGCGCAGGCGGTCGCCGATGGCTTCGACGGCGTCATCGCCGCGGGCATCGAAGGCCGGCCGCAGAAAGGGCTCGGCGGCCTGGCCGGGGTGTTGGACCGCCTCGATGCGCACCAGGCCCTGGTCGCCCTCGAAGACGAGCAGGGACTTGCCGAGGATGGCGTGCGGTCCGGCCCCGGTCTCGAAAAAGCGGTAGTACCACTTTTCTTTGGTGGGGCCGACATCGACGGTGACGGCCGTGGCGCTGCTTTCGACGACATCGCTTTCGATCTCTGGCCCGGGTGCGTTGGCGCGGGCGGCTTCGGCGATCAGGTCAGCGCCGGCCTGGGCCGCGGCGCGCAGGATCGGGCGGGTGGAGACGCCAGCGCGACGAAGAGCAGAGAGCGCTTCGTCAAGGCCGTCGATGGTGATGTCGAGGGTGGACATGGGAGATTAGTTACTGGCGATTGGGGCTGTCAGAGCGCACGTGTGCGACTTGTAGCGGGCCCCGTCCCTGTTCGTCCGTGTTCGTCCTTTGGGTCTGCTGGTGGCCATCGACGATGGCGACTATGGAACCAAGAACGGCCAAAGTCGTTATTACGAAAATAAGATCAGGGAGCGGGAGCGGTGAGGGTAAGGGTAAGGCTGGTTTTGAGCGGGTCGGCCAGAACAGCATCGATGTCGTATTCGCTGCTGTCGTATTGGATGCGCATGTCAGTGCTGACATCGGCGCGGTAGCGAAGGGTGGCGCGGGCCACGATTTCGGCGGTGAGTTGTTTGGCGGCGAGTTGTTCTTCGCCTCGGAGGGCTTCGATGCGGCCCCAGACGGTGGCCAGGGTCGCCCAGGTGATGATTTCTTCGCCCACTTCGTTACGGCTGATGGTGGGCTGGCGAATGGCCAGGCGATGGCGAAGACGGCCGGCTTGCATGGTCAGAAGGTGCGGGCGTGGTCGATGTTGAGGAGGGCCTTCACGCCGAGGGGGAGTTCTTTGGGGATGGCGCCGGTGGCGAGAATGGCTTCACGGTTTTCGTACCAATGGCCAACCAGGAGCTTCAGGGCTTGTTTGTAGCGGGTGGGGACGGCGCTGGCGGCGCCGTAGCCGGCCTCGAAGCGGATGTGGATGGCGTTGAGTTCGCGCAGGGTGGCGGTGGGCCAGTCGGCGGTGGATTTGAGGCGGAGGCGGCCAGGTTCGGAGACGGCGTCGACGATGTAGTCGGAGGCGGAGATGGCGGTTGTGGCGCCGGCGTCGTCGGTGTATTCAAAGGTGACGATGGAGCGCAGGGGGGGACGGGGGAGGAGGATGGTGTCGGCGGCGGGCCAGGCGTCGAGGTAGTAGTCCCAGCGTTGGGTGACCAGGGCGCGCCAGGCTTGTTCTTCGATGAGTTCGCGGGCGGCGGTGATGAGGGATGTGATGAGGGTGTCGTCGGTGGAGACTTCGACGCGCGCCTGGAGTTTGGCTTCGGCCAGGGTGATGGGTTCTTCGGCGGGGGCGACGGCCAGGGCGAGGGTGAGGGGCATGGGGGGGGCGACCGGTCAGGAGACCGGTCGGGAACGGGGGGAACGGGGGGAACGGGGGGAACGGGGGCGGCGTTGGGCGGGGGCGACGGCGGCGGGGGGTTGGGGTGGGGTGGCGGTTTGGATGGGGGGCGGCGAACGGTCGGGAGATCGTTCGGGAACGGCGGGTTCGGCCAGGCGCTGGGTGATCCATTCCTGGGCGACCTGGTCGGGGGCGTTGACCAGGTCGCCGGCAGGATGGTCGATGCCGTCTACCATGAGGGGGGTGAGGAGGCGGATGAGCATGGGGGGGACGGCGCCGAGTACGGCGCTATGGACGAGGGTGGACGGCGCCGAGTACGGCGCTATGGACGAGGGTGGACGCTATGGACGAACACGGACGAACACGGACGGGCGCGAGCAGGGGATCAGGCGGTGCCTTCGGCGGGGGTGGTGTGGAGTTCGCCATCGTTGGTTTGGGGGAGGGTGCGGGCGTTGTAGCGGATGGCGATGCAGAAGGTGGGGGTGGCGGCGGTGGCGTTGGGGACGGTGACGACGGCGCGGAGGTAGCGTTCGGCGGGTTGGCGGATGTCGAGGACGGCGAGGCCCTTGGCGCCGATGGTGGTGGCGAAGGTGGTGGCGGTGCCGGCGAGGTCGGCGGCGTCGGAGAAGTTGGCGGCGGCGGCCTGTTGGGCTTTGATGGAGAAGTTGAGGGCTTCGCCTTCGAGGGCGCCAACGACGAAGGCGACGCTGTCGTAGCCGGCCATGTCGACGCCGGCGCCGGTGAGGGCTTCGTTGTCGGCGTCTTTGAGGGCTTCGATGGTGATGGCGGCGGTTTTGCTGAGGTTTTCCATGGTTGGTGAGGGGGGCGCCCCGGTCGGGAGACCGGGCGGGAACGGGGGCGGGAACGGGGTGGGGTGGACGGCGCCGGGTACGGCGCTATGGACGAACACGGACGGGGTGGGGGTTGGGGCTGCCAGGTTCCTGAGCTGGTGAACCTGGCAGCCCCAAGAACGACTGAAGTCGTTACTACGAGGGTCAGGCGTGTTGGGTGAGGAATTTGACGGGGTGCTGGCCGGCGTCGATGAGGGCGCCGTCATGGCGGCTGAAGGCGATGAAGCCAACCTGGAGGTAGTCGGCGTATCGCTCGGTGAGGCGGAGGATGGTGACGTCGCGGGTGTCGCGGATGTAGTAGTTGGCAAAGTCGCCGAAGAGGACGGCTTTGGCGTTGGCGGCGACGGCGGCGACGTCGTTGTTGACGATGTAGGTTTTGCCCATGATGGTGTCGGGTTCGCGGGTGGCGAGTCCGGGGGACCAGATGAGGTGGCCTTCGGTGTCTTCCAGGGCCTTCAGGAGTTTGACGGTGCTGTCGTTCATCATCCACTGGGCGGCGTTGCGGTAGGCGACGTCGACGGAGTGGAAGAGGGTGAGGAGTTCGGCGTAGGTGACGGCGCCGGCGGCAGCGGTGGTGCCGGCGGTGGTGGCGCCGGTGACGACGCCTTCGGGCTGGCCGGAGCCGGTGCCGGTGGTGAAGTGGGCGTTGGTGGCGCGTCCGATGCGCTCGCCGAGTTTCTTCATGAGCCAGGTTTCGAGGGGGAAGGAGCTGTCTTGCAGAAGCTGGTAGGAGACGCGGACGATCTTGGAGGTGTAGAGGTAGGAGTGGAGAACCTTCTGGGCGAAGGTGACGTCCTGCTCGGCCAGTTGGGTGTTTTCGGCGACGATGGCGCCGGTGTTGCCGGTGTCGTCGGTGGTGGGGATGGGGAGGTCGGCGCCGGTGTCGGTGGTGATGATGGTGGAGCGGGCCTGGCGCATGCCGCCAAAGAATTTCATGGCGTCGACGAGGGCGGCCATGTCTTCGTTGGCGACGGCGTAGCCGCCGGCAGCGCCAGAGGCGACGCCGAGGGCGCGGGCTTCGTTGGGGATGGCGACGGCGCGGTTGCGCAGGAGCTGGCGCTGTTCGGGTTCCATGTCGGCGGCGCCGTGGCGGAGCCAGGACCAGAAGGCGGCGCGGTAGGCGGCGAGGTCGACCTGGCCGTCAGCGACGGGGCGGTTGGCGACGCGGGTTCCGGTGGAGGCGTTGAGATCGGCGCCGAGGGCGAGCAGGCGTTCCTCACGGTCGATCTGGAGTTTGAGGCTGTCGATCTCGGCCATGAGCCCGTCCCATTGCGGCTGCTCTTCGGCGGTCAGGGCGCGGGCCTGCGCCGCGTCATGCAGCGCCTTGGCCTGTTCCCAGAGGTTCGCGCGCTTGGCGCGCATTTCAGTGATGTTGGTTGTCATGGTAATGGTGTCCTAGAAGGGTTGATTAAGGGCCAGTATGCGCTGGCGTGAGGCGGCCTGGCCGGCGGCGGGCGCCTGCCCGAGCTGGCCGGGGGGGCCGATAGGGGGGCTGGCCGTTTGCGCCTGCAAGGCGGCCAGATGATTGCGTGCCTGGATAGAGGTAGCGGGGTAGGCCGGAAAGGTGACGGGCGAGACTTCGTAAAGGGGCTGGACGCGCCAGATGGTGCGCAGCCAATAGCCTTCTTCGGTCTCTCGCCAGGTGTCGCCGCCGGGTGGGATCTGAAAACTGAAGGACATTTGGTTCACGTCGCCCCGGCGCATGCTGATCAGGGCATCTGCGGCCCAGGTCGTAGCAGGGGGGTCGATTTCCGAGCGCAGTCCGATTTCGTCTTCGACCAGGCGAAGGGTGTTGTTCGTGGTGCGGCCCAGGACGAATTCAGAGTTGTGCTGCCACAGTGACCTAACATCGGCATCGACGATGGCGGCGGCAAAAGCGCCGGGCATGATGATTTCACGCCAGCCGCCCAGGTCAACCGAGAGCTCATTGAAGACGGCGGCATAGCCGGCAAGGATGGCCTCGGCGTCGCCGGGCTGTTGGCGGATCTCGAGCGGGCGGGCAAGGATGCGGTATTCGACATCAGTGGGTAGGGTGGGTGATGTTGGCATAGGATTAGCCGGGAACGACCATGCAGTCGCAGCCGTTGTGAAGCGGGGGATGGCGGACGTTTGAGCCGGGTTTGAGTGGGGTCTGGCCGTCGGCGCCGGGGATGGATTCGCCGGCCTGGGCGAACCAGCTAGAGATGCCTACGGTACGGCCGTTGAGGTGGCCGCAGAAATCGCAGTTTTTGCCAAAGGCGACCCAGCGCAGCGCCAGCCAGCCCAGGACGGTCCAGGCGACGACGGCGAAGGCGTTGACGATGCGGATGGCCTGGTCGCGGGCCCAATCGTCCGCCGCCTCGTCTTTGCGCTGCTGGAGGACGGTCTGGACGGCGGCAAGGGGGTCGTAGCCGGTGGGTTCGGTGGGAGGATAGACGGCTTCCTGGAGGGCGGCGCGCAGGATGGCGATCCAGCGGGCTGCGCGGTCAGACAGATAGTCGTCGGTGAATTCGGTGAGGTCTGGCGCGGCGTCGGCATTGATTTCGTCGGCGGCGCTGTCGGCGGCCAATGCGCCGGCGGCCGTCACCGGTCCTCGCATCTGCTTCTCCACAAACGCCGCATGATCTGTCGCAAACTGATTCAGCCACTCATCGAACTCCGCCCGCCCGCGCTTCCCCAACAAACTCTTCGCCGC
>JAIBAP010000121.1 GCA_019695115.1 Caldilineales bacterium
CAGCATGGGCCGTCGAATAAACCATGCCTGAATACTTGTTCTCTACCTCAGTTGTTAATGTTCAGGGCCGACCTTTGGGTCCCCCTAAATTTTGCGCAAAATTCGAGCATCACGCATCACGCACCACCCCATCTCAACCACGCACCACGCAACACGCAACACGCCCCACGTAACACCCCATGCCCTACACCAACAACATCTCCGGCCAGATCGAAGGCGTCGTCCTCAAGGAACTTGTCACGCACGCCGACCCGCGCGGCTTCTTCCGCGAGGTCATCCGTGTCACCGACGCCTTCTTCAGCGACGGTGACGCGGCCGCCCAGGGCTTCGGCCAGTGGAGCCATGCCCGCAACTTCCAGGGCGTGATCAAAGCCTGGCACATCCACCAGAAACAGACCGACTGGTGGTACTGCCCGCTCGGCAACCTCAAAGTCGCCCTCTACGACGCCCGCCCCACCAGCCCCAGCCACGGCCAGTTGATGGAACTCTACCTGGGCGACAACTACCCCCCCGCCGTGCTGCGCATCCCGCCCGGCGTCGCCCACGGCTACAGAGTCCTCAGCGCCGAGGCCCACATGCTGTATATCACCAGCCACACCTACGACCCCGCCGACGAAGGCCGCATCCCCCACGACGACCCCGTGATCGGCTACGACTGGCTGGCCGGGCATAAGATTACATAGTGTTCCGTGTTCCGTGTTCCGTGTTTAGATGGCGCAGTTTCTACGCAACACGCAACACGCAATAACCAATTACCAATTACCAACACCCACGTGCCTCCTCCCCCCACCACCCTCGGCCCCTACCGCATCGAACGTGAAATCGGGCGCGGGGGCGCGGCCATCGTCTATCTGGCCCAGCACGAACGCCTGGAGCGCCCGGTCGCGCTCAAACTCCTGCAGCCACACCTGCAGAACGACGCCGGCTTCGTCGAACGCTTCCTGTTCGAGGCCCGCGCCGCCGCCCGGCTCGACCACCCCAACATCGTCGCCGTCTACGACGCCGGGCAGATCGACGGCGCCGACTACATCGCCATGGAGTACGTCGAGGGCGAATCACTGGCCGACATCCTCCGCCGCGTCGCCGGCCCGCTCCCGCTCGACTTCACCACCAGCGCCATCAACCAGGTGGCCGCCGCCCTCGACTACGCCCACCAGCGCGGGGTCGTCCACCGCGACGTCAAACCCAGCAACATCCTCGTGCGCGACAGCGGGCACGTCCTCCTGACCGATTTCGGCATCGCCCGCGCCGCCAGCCTCAGCGCCTCCACCCAGGCCGGCGCCATCCTGGGCACACCCGAATACATGGCCCCCGAACAGGCCGAGAGCAGACCGGTGGATGGCCGCAGCGATGTCTACAGCCTGGCCATCGTCGCCTACCACATGCTGACCGGCGCACCGCCCTTTCATGGCCCCACCCCCCAGGCCACCCTCTACGCCCACCTTCACCAGCCGCTGCCCGACCCGCGCGACCGCAACCCCGCGCTCTCACCGGCCCTCGCCACCGTCCTGGCCACCGGCGCCGCCAAAGCGCCCGAACGCCGCTATCCCACCGCCGGCGCCTTTGCCCAGGCCCTGGCCGGCCCTTCCCCAGCCGCCGCTCCGCCCCCGCCGGCAGCCCCGTCCGTCACGCCGCCCCAACCGCGGCGGCGCGGCTCCAACCTCTGGATCTTCATCCTCATCGGCTTCCTGCTGGGCCTGGCCGCCCTCTCGTTGGCCGTTTGGGGCATCCTCAGCAGCCAGACGCCCGGCGCCCGCCCACCCGCCACGCCAACCCCCGCCGTCGTCGGCATCGCCCCCACCGCCGCCCCACCCACCCTCACCCTGGCCCCCATCGTCCCGCCTGCCACCCCCACCCCGGCGGCCACGCCCATCGCCAGCCCCACAGCCGAACCGACCGCCACCCCGCCACCCTCCCCCACCACCGCCCCGCCCTCCGCCCCCCGCCTTGCCTACGTCTCCGACCGCACCGGCAGCCCGCAGATCTACCTGCTCGCCAGCGACGGCGCTTTCGACCAGCCACTGACGCGTGAGGGCCGCAACGACCATCCTTTCTGGTCGCCTGACGGCAGCCTGATCTTCTTCAGCAGCGACCGCGATGGCCAACCGGCCTTGTGGTCGATGCGCCCCGATGGCAGCGAGCCGACCCGCATCTTCGCTGCTGCCGACGCCGCCAACTACAGCCTCAGCCCCGACGGCCTTCACGTCGCCTTCGCCCGCAAACTCGATGGCCAGTACGACCTCTTCCTCGATGGCGCACCCTGGCTGACCCTGCCCGGCGACCAGACCGCCTTCTGGTGGGCGCCGGACGGCGGCCGCATCCTCTTCGAAGACCTCAGCGACGGCCACAAAACCCTGGCCGTCGCCACCCTTGGCAGCAGCGTCCCCGTCACCCTCACGGCGCCTGGCTACGATAGCTGGAACCCCAGCTGGGGGCCAGACGGCCGCGCGGTCGCCTACGCCTCCACCCTCGATGGCAACGCCGGCATCTATCGCCAGGAAATCGGGTCGGGGGAGCGGGTGCGCCTGACCCCGCTCGAAATCTGGAGCCAGGCGCCGGTCTGGTCGGCCGACGGCGCCGCCATCGCCTACATCGCCGGCGAACCCGACCAGACCTGGACGCTGACCACGATCTGGGCCGATGGCAGCGGCCGGCGGCCGCTCTACAACCCTGTCTTTCCTGAAGCAACGGCGGCGTGGTCGAAGGCCGGCGACCGGCTGGCCTTTCTTGTCGATGATGGCGACCGGGAGATAGCCGTCATCGGGCGCGATGGCGGCGGATTTCGCCGGCTGACCAACAACAGCGCCAACGACTGGAACCCGGTTTGGGAACCTCGGTAGGGACTGGCGGCTCCAGCTCCGTCAGTTCGTCGCCACAATGACGCTGTGACTGCAACAGGCGCGTCGTTTAGGGGCTGGCGGCGCCTGTTCCGTCAGTCCGTCGCCACCGCCACCAGACCGGGCCTGTCGCTGATCGTGATCCGCTTGCGCCCAATGACGATCAGGCCGCGGCCCTTCAACTCGTTGAGCACCTGCGTGGCCGTCTCGCGATAGGTGCCCACCATCTCGGCCAGATCCTGGTGGGTCAGGCCGCTGACCTGGTCGGCCTCGCCGGCCAATCGCAAGAGGATGGAGGCCAGGCGGGCGGGGATGCTCTTGAAGGCCAGATCTTCGAGGCGGGATTCAGCCTCGCGCAGGCGCCGGCCGATGACTTCCAGCATCCGCAGCGCCAACTGCGGGCGTTGCAGGATCAGCCGTTCCAGATCGGCGCGGTTCAGAAGACCCAGCGTGCAATCCTCCGTCGCCTCGGCAAAGGTGTTGTGCATTTGCTGGCCCAACAGCGCCATCTCGCCAAACAACGACCCCGGGCCCAGCGAGGTGATCACCAACTTCTTGCCCTCGGGCGAGATGCGGTACAACTGCACGGCGCCTTCCTTGAGGATGAAGATCACATCGCCACTTTCTTCGGGCCGGTAAAACACCTTGCCTTTGCGCACCGCGCTCGGTGTGCTGATCCGCTCCAATTCCTCTCGCTCCTTCTCCGAAAGGGCCTGAAACAAATCGATCGTCGAGAGATGTCGGATTCTATCGTCCATGACAGCAAACCTCTAGTCGTTGAGATTAGGATAGAGAACTACAATTGCCATTATAGTGCGGGGCGTAGGGAATAGCAAGAACCCCGCCAGACTTTGCTCAACAGCGGGCGAGGGGGCTAGAATGGCGGGCGATGCGCGTCGTCATGTTATCCAAAGCCTGCATCGTAGGCGCTTACCAGGGGAAGCTGGAGGAACTGGCGCGGCTGCCGGGGATCGAGTTGGTGGCCCTGGTGCCGCCTAGCTGGCGCGATAGCCGCGGCGAGCAAGTGCTGGAGCGCGCCTTCACCCGCGGCTATGAACTGCGCCCCACCCCCCTCCTCTTCAACGGCCGCTTCCACCTCCACCACTACCCCCGGTTGGGCGATGAACTGAAGACCCTGCGCCCCGACCTGCTGCACATCGACGAAGAACCCTACAACCTGGCCACCCGCCACGCCCTGGGATTGGCGGCCGGCCTCGGCATCCCGGCCTGCTTCTTCACCTGGCAGAACCTCAACCGCCGCTACCCGCCGCCCTTTGGCCGCTGGGAGCGCTACTGCTTCCGCCACGCCGCCCACGCCATCGCCGGCAACCACGCCGCCGCCGCCGTGCTGCGCGCCAAAGGCTACACCGGCCCCCTCGCCGTCATCCCCCAGTTCGGCATCGACCCGGCCCTCTTCGCCCCCGCCCCCCCGCCCCCCCGGCCCTTCACCATCGGCTATGCCGGCGGCCTGGTGCCCGAAAAGGGCCTGGACACCCTCCTGGCTGCCTGCGCCCGGTTGCAAGGCGATTGGCGGCTGCGGCTGGTGGGCAGCGGCGCCCACCGCGGCCCACTGCAAGCCCTGGCCGCCCAACTTGGCATCGCCCAGCGCCTGACCTGGCTGCCCAAGCTCCCCTCCACGCAGATGCCATCCTTCTACCATTCGTTGGATGTCTTCGTCCTGCCCTCGCGCACGCGGCCAAACTGGATGGAGCAATTCGGCCGGGTGCTGATCGAGGCCATGGCCTCTGAGGTCGCCGTCGTCGGCTCGGACAGCGGCGAGATCCCCCACGTCATCGGCGACGCCGGCCTCATCTTCCCCGAAGGCGAGGCCGAAGCCCTGGCCGCCCACCTGCGCCGGCTGCAAACCGACCCCGCCCTCCGCGGCGACCTCGGCCGCCGTGGCCGCGCTCGCGCCCTGGCGTGCTTCACGCAGGCGCATGTGGCCGGCGCCACCTACGCTGTCTACCGCCAGATGCTGGCCCCGGCCGCCCGCGCCCTGACCCTGGCCCCCGTGTGAGCGCGCCGCCCTCGTACCCGCGCCCGCCCAACCCGCTGGCCCCGCCGCCCGCCGCCGTCCGCCTGCGCCGCCGCCTGATGCGAGCACTGGCGCTGCCGTGGTCGCGAGGTTGGCTGGCCCCGCCGCCCGCAAGCAACCGCCCGCCCCGGCTGTTGCTCATCCGTCCCGACCACCTGGGCGACCTCATCTTCCTCGGCCCGGCGCTGCACTGGCTACGGGCGCAGGCCCCCGCCGCCCATCTCACCTTGGCCATCGGCCCCTGGGGCCGGCCGGCCTTGCCCGCCCTGGCCGGGGCCTACGACGAGCTGCTCGTGTTCCCCTTTCCTGGCTTCGAGCGCGGGGAACGGGCGGGGATTGGGGAGCGTTGGGCGGGGCTACCACGGCTGGCCGGGCGCTTGCGCCCGCTCGGCTTCGACGCCGCCCTCCTCCTGCGCCCCGACCACTGGTGGGGAGCGATGTTGGCGGCGCTGGCCGGCATCCCGCAGCGGCTGGGCTATGCCACCGCCGAAACCACGCCCTGGCTGACCACCGCCCTGCCGCTGCCGCGCCAGCACGCCGCCGCCAGCAACCTGGCCCTGGCTGCCGCCTGGCTCGGCCAACCCGCCCCCTCCACCCCAGAACAGGCGCCCCTCCGTTTCGCCCTCGACGACCGCGACCGGCAGGACGTCATGGATTTGTTGACCGGTATCGGCCTCGGCTCCGACCGGCGGCTGGTCGTCATCCATCCTGGCGCCGGCGCCGCCGTCAAATTGTGGCGGGCGGAGGGATGGGGCCAGGTGGCGCAGGCGTTGGCGGGCCAGGGCCTGGCTGTGGTCGTGACCGCCGGGCCGGGCGAGGAGGCGCTGGCGGCGGCGGTGACCGCGGCGAGCGGGGGTGCGGCCATCGACCTGGCCGGCCGCACCAGTTTTGGCCAGCTGGCGGCGCTATTGGCCGCCGCCAGCCTGGCGCTGGGGCCAGATAGCGGCCCCCTACACCTGGCCGTGGCTGTGGGGACGCCGACCGTCCATCTCTTCGGCCCCGCCGACCCGCGGCTGTATGGGCCGTGGGGCAGCCCCGACCGGCATCTCGTCCTCCGCTCCGCCTGGGGCTGCATCCCCTGCGGCCGCCTGGACTGGCCCGACCTGCCCGCGCATGGCTGTGTGGGGGCGATCACGGTGGGGCAGGTGGTGGCGGCGGCGGAGAGGGTGTTGGTTGGGTAGGGGGACGAAGGGAGGGGGAGACGGAGGGACGCAGGGAGGGGACATGGCGCTGAAGGTGATCCAGATCACAGAGGGCGACAGGAAGGTGGGATAGAATCGGGGGCAACGTCAGTCCCCCGGCGGAGCGTCTTTTCTCCCTTCTCGCCTCTGCGTCGCCCCAGGTTTTGGGCCGTCGATTTTTCGATCGCGGTGTATATGTTCACCCCCCCCATCGTAGTTTAGCTTATGTTGTCAACGGGTTGATCGTGATCAGTTTGATTATGGGTGGCCTGGTGCCGGTGCAGACGGCGCAAGCGGCGACGAAGATGGCGACGGCCGACGCTGTGGAATCACAAGGCAGGATGGCTGAGATGGCGGGAGGTCAACGACGCGAACAAGGGCGGTCGGAGGCGGACGAAGAAGCCGCCTCGTTGACGGTGGACATTAGTCAGGAGGCGGAGCCGGCGGTGGTGGCGCCGGGCGAGGTGGTGACGTACACCGTGACCGCCAGACACACCGGCTACGGTTTGCTGCGCGACCTGGTCGTCAGCGATGCTCTGCCCGCTGGTCTCGTGCTCGTTCCGCACAGCGAAAGCGGGTTTGGCTATGATCCAGGGGCGAAGACGCCGGGCGCCTGCTGGCCAAAGTCCTATGTGCGTGCGATCCATTTGGATCGAATCGAATACGATAACAGCAATGTGCAGATCGATTTCGTGTATGCCCCGCGACTGGACTTTCCCGAAGGCTATGATCAGCAACTTTGGCGTTTCTATACGCAGAATCGTCTGCAACAGCTATGGGTGAAGGCGAAGAGCGGCGGCAGCTATCAGACGCTGCGCAGCTACTATCTGGAATACGACTCAGGGCCGAACCCTTACGTCTCGCAGAAGGTCTCGAATCTGACTTTCATCGAGCAGACGGCCAACGGCCAGGTGATGCCGCGGGTCGAGTTTGGCTATAGCGATTCCGGTTTTGCCAGCCAGGATGAGTATGGCGCCATGACCTGGATCAAGAACGGTTACGGCGGCGAGATCGCCTTCAGCAGCGACCATCGCGGCAGTGGCGCCACGCCGCATGTGTTGGCGAGCATGAGCTTGCGCAGTGGCATGGCCGGCGCGACCGAGGCGGTGTGGCGCTATCAGGGCTACGACTGGGATGCCAGCGGGGAAGCCGACAAGCTGGCCGGGGGATTCAAGCGCATGGATGTCATTGGGCCGGATGGGTCGTTGACGCGCTACGAATTCGAGACGATCCTGGATGTTGGCGGCAAGTTCGACCATCTGGCGGGCCGGGTCAAGACGGTGCAGGTCTGCGATGACGCGAATTGTGGAAGCGGACATGTGCTCTCGCGCCTGGAAACGACCTGGCTGCACCAGTTGCCGGCCAACTACCCGCATCTGTCCAATTATGGCTCGCTGGCGGCCAAGGACCAGCCCAAATTCGTCTACAAAGAAGTCGAAATAGCCTTCAAGGGGGAGGAGGAGCAGAGCAAGACGGTTCTGAAATATCAGGACTTCCGGCAGAAGGACGAAGCCAATGTCAGCCGGCAGTATGGCAATCTCACCGAGATGCAGGAGATCGAGTGGGATGCGAACACCGGCGGCTGGAAGAGTGCGCCCTATCGCACCACCTACAGCGTGTTCTATCCGGCGACGAGCGCCTGGATCATCGACAAGCCCGGTTTGCAGGAGGTGTTCCGCAAGACCTGGGATGACCCATCTGGACAGCGGCTGGTGCAGACCTTCTTGTTCTACGACCAGACCAGCAATTATCAGGTGCGTCCGAGTCAAATCCGGGCGGGGGGACGTTTGTGACGCAGTGGACGTATGACGCCGCCGACCGGGTGAAGACGATGACCTATCCGGGCGGCAACAACAGCCAGGTGGGCGAAGTGGTGACCTACACCTACAATCCGCAGGGGCTGGTGGAGACGATGGTGGGAACCAGCACCTATGTTGCCAGCACGACGTACAACGCCCTGGGACAGACGACGGATCGCTGGCTGGGGAGCAACGGCGTGGTGCGCCAACATTATGACT
>JAIBAP010000122.1 GCA_019695115.1 Caldilineales bacterium
TTGTATAGTCTCTCGTACGGCGGTTGGCATGGTTCTCTCCTTGCAGGAGCTTGTGGGAATGGTTTCCTGCAATCATGAACCATCCAGCCGCCTTTGTCACGTCAGCACTTAGCGGAAACTAAAGTTTTATGATTCGTCGATATTTTTACGCGAATTGCTGCATGAGACAGGTGCAATTTACGTTCATTTAGATTGGCGACTTCTTCATTACATCAAAGTAATTATGGATGAGGTGTTCGGAAATTCCAATTTCATGTGTGATATTACGTGGAAAAGGATAGCAAGTGGCAGGAAAGCCACTTCGCATAAATGGCTCGCAGTTGATGATATCATTCTGGTCTACACAAAGGGAAGTCATCGTATATCATCACAATATCTCCCATATTCTGAAGAATATAGAAAACGATATATCTACGAAGATGAAAGAGGACCGTACTTTTGGGACAATATTGGAACATATTCCGAAGAACGTCTAAGAAAGCTTGAGGCGGAAGGGCGTGTGAAGTACCCAGATAATCCGAATGCTAAACCAAGAATCAAGAATTACCTTTACGAAGGTAAGGGCGTAATTGTAGATAACATCTGGACGGATATCCCTCCGGTGAATTCACAGGCGAGCGAAGACACCAGTTACCCCACGCAAAAACCAGAAGCCCTGCTCGAACGCATCCTCAAAGCCTCGTCCAACGAAAACGACCTCGTGCTCGACTGCTTCTGTGGCAGCGGCACCACGGCGGCGGTGGCCGAAAAGCTGGGCCGGCGCTGGATCGCCTGCGATCTGGGCCGCTTCGCCATCCACACCACGCGCAAACGCCTGCTCGGCATCGAGGACGTGCGCCCGTTCGTGGTGCAGAACCTGGGCAAGTACGAGCGGCAGGCGTGGCAGGGGGCGGAGTTCGGAGGGCAGAGAGCGGAGGGCGGAGGGCAGCAGGTCGCAGGTGGCAAGTCGCAGGTGGCGGTTCAGGCCGCGTATGTGCGTTTCATCCTCGAACTCTATAACGCCCGACCGATCAGCGGCTACGTGTGGCTGCACGGCCTCAAGGGCGGGCGCATGGTGCATGTCGGTTCGGTGGATGCGCCGGTGTCGGCAGGCGATGTGAGCAACATCGTGAGCGAGTTCCGCCGGGCCGTGGGCACGGGCGCGGAGGCGCCGGCGACGAACAGCATCGACATCCTGGGCTGGGACTTCGCCTTTGAGATCAACGAGGTGGCCCGGCAGCAAGCGGCGGCGGCCAACGTGCAGACGCGTTTCGTCCGCATCCCGCGCGATGTCATGGACAGGCGGGCGGTGGAGCAGGGCGACATCCGCTTCTTCGAGCTGGCGGCGTTGGCGGTGGAGGTAAAGGCGGCGAAACGTGCGGTCACCCTCACCCTCACCGATTTCGTCATCCCGCCCGACGACGTGCCCGATGACGTGCAAAAAGCGATCACGCACTGGTCGCAATGGATCGATTACTGGGCCGTAGACTGGGACAACCAGTCCGACGCCTTCCACAACGAGTGGCAGACCTACCGCACACGCAAACAGCCCAAACTCGATCTCGCCGCCAACCACATCTACGACGCGCCCGGCCGCTACACCGTGGTGGTGAAGGTGATCGATATTCTGGGGAATGATACGACGAAGACGCTGCAGGTCGTTGTCGAATGATGGGGATTCCGTTATGATGGTAGTGTACAAAGTTGGTCAACCTACCCCTTGGTACAGCAATCAAGGACGCAATCGATGAGCAGATACTATCAGAATTCTCCCATTGTCGAAGCTGTCTGTGAGTTCCGCTTTGCGCCGGGCCAACCTTGGGATTGGACGGTGCCAGGCCTCGTTTACGACAGACTCAAGGATGAGTTCCCCAAGAAACGACAACAGAATGCCCTGCAACTGCAGTTACGTGCTGAAGATCAGGAAATTGCACAGAGTATCAAAGGCGGTGTCGCGCTGATGCAGTTTCTGCGCGCCGACGAGAGCGCGCTTATCCAGGTTGGGCCTGATCTCCTGACGGTCAATCATGCACAGCCTTATTCCAATTGGCAGACCTTTAGAGGAATGATCGAGCGTGCATTAGACACATATCAGAATATCGTCAAGCCACAAGGTATTACACGGATCGGCCTGCGCTACATCAATCGTATCGAGATTCCCGAACACCAGGTGACAATTGAGGATTACCTCCTTGCCACACCACGCGCCCCCCAGACGATATCGCAGATCTTTGCGGCGTGGGCGCAGCGGATCGAGATGCCGTTGCCGCAAGTCAATGGTATCCTTGTTCTTCAATCGGGGTCGCTCCCAGATCCGCAGCAAAAAAAAGTGATCTTCTTGCTCGACCTTGATCTCTTCACTGCTCCTTCGAGCGAACACCTGCCCATCAATCTGGCATCAGACTGGATTGAGCGCGCGCATACCGAGATCGAACAAGCATTCGAGGCATGTATCACTGATAAAACTAGGCCATTGTTTAGGGAGGTGATAACTCATGATGAGTGAAACCCTTGCCTTCAGCCAGAGCTACAATGGCAGGCTGGCGACCCCACTTCTGCCACAGACCCTCAAACCTCAGAAAGTGCTGCAGTCCGCAAGGATTGACGATCTATCTTTGCCTTCACTTTTGTATGATAACGAAGAAAAAAGCAGGTATTTTACCTTCTCCGATGCCTTTATTACGCAGATCGAGAACTGGCTTCTCGAGGCGCGTATGCAAGTCAAGACTCGTCTGACTCGACAGCCGGTCGTAGAAACACCAGAGGTTTTCAACCTCCGACCCCTCGCTAGCCAACCCGTGAGTGTAATAATTCGCGAAGTTGGGCCGGCGCAGTTTTACTTTGTCGAGGAAAGCGAATGGATCGAGGATCCCGACGAATAGGTGGCGCTGAAATGGGCGATGGTTATCCATGGTATCAAGCCGCTGCGAGCGCAGAACTGGAACAGGGAGATATTCTTCGGGCGTGCCCTGTGCTTGTGGCCGTCTTCGATTCTACCACTCCGATCGTGGGCGCAAGCATCGCCGGACGAGTCGACACTTTCGATGTGGTAGTCATGACCCAATCTTGTGACCTGGCTAACGACAAGGTGCAGGAAGTGATTCTGTGCCCGCACTGGGATCTGACCGAAGCGGGTCAAATGGACCCTGCGCTGGCCAAAAGTAACGCGCACAAAGCCATCCTGAAGGGACAGTCGTACCGCTACACATTGCTGGCGGCATCCACGATTGATGAACTACCGATGGGCATTCGCATCGTGGACTTTGGACGAATCTTCACCTTGCCGCGATCATTTGTAGAGCGTTTTGCCGATGCGCAGGGGAAGCGGCTGCGTTTGTGCCCACCTTATCGTGAGCACCTGTCACAGGCATTTGCACGTTTCTTCATGCGTGTAGGCTTGCCACAAGACATCAGGTTGCCCGGCTGAAACCCAGTCACGTACGCCTTGTTCGATAGCACACCTGCCAACTCAGGCATCGAGCATTACTCAATGCCCCGCCGCAAATCTACCGCCTCCGACGCCCAACTCAGCCTGCTGGAGCCGCCCATCCGCACGGCCCCGTGCGTGCCCGCCATCCGCATGGCTGTGGATGACTGGCGCGCCGCTGGCTACAAGGGCGTGACCGAGACCACGCGAACGCTGCTCAACTTCTGGTTCAAGACCGACCATCGCCTGCCCAACCGCCGCCCCTTTCGCTACCACGATTCGCAGCGCTTCGCCATCGAGACGCTGATCTACCTGTATGAAGTCGCCGCAGTGCGGCGGCACAAGCCGCTGGTCGAACGCTTCGCCGGGCCGAACCAGAACCTGCGCCTGCTTCGATACGATGACTTCGCCCGCTATTGCATCAAAATGGCGACGGGCAGCGGCAAGACCAAAGTCATGGCCCTGGCGATAGCGTGGCAGTATTTCAACGCCGTGGCTGAGCCGCGCGACGACTACGCCCGCACCTTTTTGCTGATTGCCCCCAACGTGATCGTGTTCGAACGGCTGAAGCTGGACTTCGCCGGCGGACGCATCTTCCGCAGCGACCCCATCATCCCGCCCGAGCTGCGCATCTATTGGGATTTCGATTGCTACATGCGCGGGGATGGCGAGCGGGCAAGCTCGCAGGGCGCGCTCTATCTCACCAACATCCAGCAACTGTACGAGCGCGCCGGCGCCGGCAACGACGCTGAACCGGAGGTGATGACGGCGGTGCTGGGGCCAAAACCGCCGGCGCAAACGCTGGAGGTCGAGAACTTTGGCCCGCGCATCGTCGCCCGCGGCGGGCCGATCCTGGTGCTCAACGACGAAGCGCACCACACCCACGATGAAGAGAGCGAATGGAATCGAAGCATTCGCCGTCTTCATAGCTTCCAAACCTTTGCGGTTTTGGAAACCTCAAAGGTTTTAGCCCAATTCGACTTCACGGCGACGCCGCGGTTCAGCAAGGGCGCTCTGTTCACATGGACGGTGTACGATTATCCGCTCAAGTACGCCATCCTCGACGGCATTGTCAAGCGCCCGATGAAAGGCATCGCCACCGGCATCCAGGAAGCAAAGTCCGACGTTGCCAGCACCAGATACCAGGCCTATCTCACCGCCGGCGTCGAGCGTTGGCGCGAATACCGCCAGCAGCTCGCGCCGCTGCAAAAAAAGCCGATCCTGTTCGTGATGATGAACGACACAAGCGAGGCCGACGATGTGGGCGACTATTTGCAGCGCAAATACCCTTCTGAATTCGGCGGCGACAAGCTACTGATCATCCACACCGACCGCGCCGGCGAAGTCTCGAAGCGCGACCTGGACAAGGCCCGCAAAGTCGCGCGCGAAGTGGATGACCTCGACAGCCCGATCAATGCCATCGTCAGCGTGCTGATGTTGCGCGAAGGCTGGGACGTGCAAAACGTGACCGTGGTGGTGGGGCTGCGCCCCTACAGCTCAAAAGCCAACATCCTACCCGAACAGACCATCGGCCGCGGCCTGCGGCTCATGTTTCGGGGAATGGAGACAGGCTATACCGAGCGGGTGGACGTGATCGGCAACAAGGCCTTCATCCAATTCGTCGAGCAATTGGAAAAGGACGAGGACATGGCCCTGGGCACCTTCGAGGTCGGCAAAGACAAGCTGACCATCGTCACCATCGCCCCCGACCCGGCCAAGCTCGACCGCGACATCTTGCTCCCCACCCTCAGCCCCATCCTCAGCCGCAAACGCACCCTGGCCGAAGAAATCGCCGGCCTGGATGTGAGCACCTTCGCCTGCCCCACCCTCCCGCGCAAAGCCGGCGATGCTGTGGCCCAATCCTTCCGCTACGAAGGCTACGACATCCTCAGCCTGCAGAAGCTGGTCGAGCGCGACTACACCCTGCCGCCAGTGCAGACTTCACAGGAGACGATCGGCTATTACGCCAAGCGCATCGCCGCCGAGGTCAAGCTGCCCTCACAGTTCGCCGCTCTTGCCCCCAAAGTGCGCGCATTTCTGGCCACGCGGGCCTTCGGCGAGCCGGTGGAACTGGATGACCCCATCATTCTGAAAGCGATCAACACCAACGTCGCCCAATACGTGACGGTGACCACCTTCGTCAGGGCGCTGCGCCCGCTGGTGGTCGAAGAATTGCAGCCGAGGCTGGTCGACGAAGGCCGCCGCCTGTCTGAAACCCGGCCTTTCCCCTACTCCCGCCCGACCATCGCCGCTAACAAGACCGTCTTCAATCTCGTGCCCTGCGGCAACGAATTCGAGAAAGCCTTCGCCCAATTTCTCGAAGACGCGCCCGATGTGGTCCGTTTTGCCAAACTGCCGGAGGCATTCGGATTCGCCATCGAGTACACCGACGCCAGCAACAACCTGCGTTACTACGAACCCGACTTCGTGGCCGTGACGGCAACAGGCCTGCAGTACCTGGTGGAAACGAAAGGCCGCGAGGATGTCGATGTCGCCAACAAGGATCGGGCAGCCATCCTGTGGTGCGAGAACGCCACGCGGCTGACCGGCGTCGAGTGGCAATATGTCAAAGTGCCGCAGAAGGAATTCGAGAAGTTGCAGGCAGACGAGTTTGGCGATTTGCTGGTGTTTTCGCAGGTAGTATTTTGATCGTGACTGCTTCAGTCGTTAGCGCGACCATCTCCAATTCTCCATTCTCCAATCCCCACTCCCCGGAGCCACCCATGATCGCCGACAACCATCGCGACTACAAAGACCTCCCCCACCTCACCAGCGGCGACGAGGAATTCCGCGCCAGGTTCCTTTCCTGGGACCTGGGCAACATCTCCTACGCCGATGTGCAGGAATATCTCAAGTCCAAGGATACGATCCTCGTCCCCATCGCCAGCTTCGAACAGCACGGCCCCCACCTGCCGCTCTACACCGACACCATCACCGCGGTCGAGATCAGCAAGCGCGTGGCCGAGATGATCGCCGTCCTGCACACCCCGCCCATCTGGACGGGCTACTCGCCGCAACACATGTACGCACCCGGCGCCGGGCGCGGCACCATCACCCTGCGCAGCACCACCCTGCTCAACCTGATGTACGATGTGGGACGCAGCCTCATCCATCACGGCTTCAACCGCATCATCTTCATCAACGGCCACGGCTCCAACGTCAAGGTCGTCGATCCCATCCTGCGCAAGCTGCGCTACGAGACCGGCGCCCTGATCAGCTTCGTCAAGCCCTACATGGAAAACTACGTCGGCATCCTCAAGGGCCTGATGGAGAATCCGGCCGAGGAAACCCCCGGCTGGCACTCGTCCGAGCTGGAGACCTCGCAAGACCTGGCCTGGAACGAGAAATATGTGCGCATGGATCGGGCCGCCTTCACCAAAGCCCACATCCCCGAATTCCTGCCCAAATCGTTCGAGAAAAAAGACGGCATGCCTGACGTGGAGTTCGAGGACTACAAATACTTCACCTTCCCCATGGACCATCACGAGTTCATCGAGAGCGGCGTTATCGGCAACCCACTGCGGGCGACAAAGGCCAAGGGCGAGGAAGCGTTCCGCCGCCTGAGCGAGCACACGGCGCGGGGCATCCTCGAGCTGATGAAGGTGGAGGTGGAAGTGCGCAACCGGGAGTTCATCGACAGGGTGTTCTAGTCAGATGCAAGAGCACTTTGGACGCGGTATAACCACCCTCGCAGTCACCGCTATCGACGAAAAGTGGGATGCACTTCTGGCGACAGAAGAGTCGCAGCGGCTGCTCGAACAGATGGCCGACGAGACCCTGGCAGAAGTCAAGGCGCGTCTTGCCAAATCGATTGGGTGCGTCCTAAATGAGTTGGAGACACGGCTGCATCTTGGTAAACTGAAAACGACAATCAAATCGATTTTCACTCACGCGGAGGGAGCCATGTCGTCCAACTCAAGCATCATTGTACAAGAGG
>JAIBAP010000123.1 GCA_019695115.1 Caldilineales bacterium
ACAGACGTCTGGGTGGCCCAGCAACTCCGGGAGGCCACGCCTTGGGGTGAGCATCCTCGCTTCCTGATCCGCGACAACGACAGCAAGTTCGGCCCTCACTTCGAAGCCGTCGCTGGCTCAGGTATAGAAGTCATCCGCACCCCCTTCCAGACGCCCGATGCGAATTCCCACGTGGAAAGGTGCCTTGAATCTCTACGGCGAGAGTGTCTCGACCACATGCTCATCCTCAACGAGCGCCATCTGTCCAAAGTGGTCAGAGAGTACGCCAATTACTTCAACCACGCCCGTCCCCACCAGGGGATCGGCCAGTGTATTCCTGCGCCGCCAAAGGTCGAGCCGCCGACGACGGGCAAGGTCTTCGCCTTCCCCGTGCTCGGCGGTCTTCATCACGACTATCGCCGCGCCGCCTGAGCGCTAAACTCATAGACTGACGAGCTACATCCACACCAGGGCATGGTGCCGGGTGGCGTCAGCGCGCCCAATTGACGCTTCTGTGCTCCAATTACCTGCTTGATCGATGCTCTTCCGTGTCCTCGTTTCATCGCAAGCCGTTGTTTTCGACCATGGTCGCGCCTTCTGGGTCGTTCAAATCAGAGGTTGAGGGCCCAGTCCGAACATCTCCACGAAACCTTGAGCCTCGAAAAACCGAACGGATGTTCAAAGTAGCCAGGACGAGCATATCAGGGCTGATCAGGGCGCGATCTTGGAAGAAGCGTGCCAGGTCATCCTCTGTGCAGGGCATATCATGGCCACCAACACGCTTGTAGCAGCCCTTGTCCAGCCCCCGACTGCGGATGTAGACCGGCTTCTGATAGGCAATTGCTTCAGGGATGTAAGCGCTGAGAAGCACTCGTTCTTCGTCGCCAATGTTCACGACCAGAGCTTCGATTTGGGCGGCCATGGGGACATTGAGGATCGCCCGCAAGCCACTGACCAGGTCGTGTTGGATCTTGGCCGCGTCCAGCAGGCCGGCTACTTGAAAACGTCCTCCCTGTTCGGCGATGCCCAAAAGCAGTGTACCGCCACTCGTGTTGGCAAAAGCGGAGACGGTCTCCCAGATGTCCTTCGGAAGCTGCCAGGCGCTCTCTTTGCATTCGATCTGGTCTTGTTCACCGACCAGACCCAAGAGACGCAGCAGATCGTCAAGCGAGGCCGAGGTTGGCGGCAGTGTCATGGCTATTCTTTCTCGTTCAAACCGGCTCAATGGTGATACGGCTGCTGTGAAATTCCAACGTTGACACGTAAGGGGGAAGTTTTCCGAGAAACGAGTGAGCAACAGCCCTCCCGATACTGAAAGGAGAACTTACCAGGCGAAGTATAACATTGGCTGACTCAGCCACGGCAGTCGTCGTCTTGGTCGATGACTGACGCCAGGGCATGCCGGTCTGTATATTGACGGCGAGCGCGAGGGGCCAAAACGGGCGTGAGTGCGCCCATCTGATGCTTCTACGTCCCCATTGCCGGCTTGATCGGCGCTCTTCAGCGACCTGGTTTCATCGCGGACCGCCGTTTCGAGCACAGTCGCGGCCCTCAAACCCTCTTACAACAGACCGACCTCGCTGAACTCGGGGAATCCGCCCCAGCGGGCAAACCATGCGGTAAAGAGGAGGAGAGAAATCAAATAGGCCAGGAAGAAAAACGCGATCAGGTTCTTGGTTCTTATGTCATTTCTCTTACCAATGAGCAGCCCAACCACAATCAGGGCGGCGGCTGGGAGTCCAAGTGGCACCGTGCCGCCTTCGTTGATCGCAGCAAAGTAGGTGAACCCATAGAGCACAGCCGATGGGATAATAATCCTCCAACGGGGAACGGCCCCTGGCACGGGATCGCTGATTGACACAACCACAAGTAGGATCGATAAACCGATAATGCCGAGATGCCAGAGATAGTGCGACAACACTTCATCATAAAAGTGGATCAAGGCGTGAAGCTCCGTGCCTCCGGCGCCGAGCAGGTTGCTGATAGAGTTGGCTGCGAGATGCATTCCCTGGCCCTGCGCCCAAAGTGCCCCGAGCGATGTGAATATGAGGACAGGGGTAAGCACGCGATGAAGCCGGCCGGCATCGGTAAAGAGAACCCAGTAGAGTGGCAACAGCACCAAGGGGGTAAAAATATCCAAGACATCGCCCCAGTGGATGAGGGTGTAGCCGTAGAACGGTTGGTCAAACAAGGGTGGAGCGAGGGTGAGGAGTGTGAAGGAAATGGCAAAAACGAGGATGAGTGGCTGTTTGCTGATCATCTGATGCCTCAAGCTGAAGAGAGGGCCGGGCTGTCTGCCTGGCGCTGGCGCAGAAACTCGACGACTTCGCTGCGATGGCCGACCGGCGCGCCGAGGTTGAGATAGACGCCGAAGGCATCCTCGACCTCAGCCAGCGTCTCGCGCTGCACCATCTCCCGGATGGCCCGGCCCAAGTAGTAGAAGGCGCGGCCGTTGTTGGCATCCTTTAGTGTCGCACTGCGCAGCTCGCTGACGGCGCGGCTGTAGTCCTGCTGGCTGGCCAAAAGCAGGCGCCCCAGGTGGTAGCTGATCTGCGGCGCGATCTCCTCGGGGCTGACGTCGTGGGCGACGCTCTGCGCCATCTCGGCTTTGGCCGGTGTCGTTGCGGCGGCGGCGGCCTCCAGCGCCCGTGGGTAATCGCCCAACACACCGTAGGCGACGCCCAAGCTGACCCAGCCATCGGGATGGAGCGCGCCCTGCTGGCGGCGCTCAGAAATCTGATGATCCAGCAGCTCGATCGCATGATAGAGCGCGGCCAGTTCAATCCGGGTGGCAGCTTCAATAGTCGCCTGACGTTTCTGCACCAGATCGAAAATGGTCTCATCAAGTATCCCACGGGCAACAGTCGTTGCTAACGAATGAGCGCGGGCGATCTTCTGCGCGCTAGTGATCCAGTCGCCATAAGTCAGTTGGGTTCGCTCGCGTTCCGCCAAGACCTTCAACAAGCTATAGGTCCAAGAGCTGTGAATCTGCGGTTCGGACTCGCCCATTAAGGCAGTGGGCATCTGAATCTCTACCGCTCCGTGCCCCCATACGGAAGTCCTGCCGAGTTGTGGCCAGTCTAAGATGGGATTCGGACCAACATCCCCAATTACAGCCAACTGTTGTGCAGGGGCCGCAACGTCAGCAAGCTCAGATAGACTGAGAGCGTTTGTGTCATCGGAGAAACTGTCGGTGCAAAGCAGCGTGGCCCTGCCCGCATACCCGCTGAAATAGAAGAGCGACGGTTCTTTGGTTGCCTTCTTGGCGAGTGCATGAAACGCCATTGCCACTCGCTCTCGAGTGGCCTCTTCATTGAGCAGCAAAGTGATGTTATCAGCACTGAAGCCTAGCTGCTGGATGAGCGCCATGCGCATTGCACGAGCGTCATTTGCTGCTCCAATCAAGGGCAGAATCTTGTTGCTGGTGTAGCAATCGACACCTACAACCAAAGCATGGCGCTGTACGGTGGCCAGATCTACAACCCGATTGCAGAGTTCCTGAATCTGCCTGTGCTGGGAAGACGACGGGTGGGACGAGAGTCGCTGAAAGGTGGTTTGGGCAGCGGAGTCCTGTCTGGCATTGACCTCAGCTTTGCCTAATGCTAACAGAACCTGAGGAGTCACATCATCTTGGCTAGCTGCTGTAGCCAACGCAGCCATAGCCTGTTCTGTTGCGCCGCGATCCAGGAAGGCGCGCCCGAAGCTGAGGTGGGCCTGGGCATAGGGCACAGCTTGCAGGGTTTGAAATCGCCCATATGCCTGATCCAAATCTTGCAGCGTTTCAGCTTGGTAGACCCATTGCTCAGGCGCCGACAGGTATGCGAAATCCTGGTTCGATGCTAATGCACCTAATACTCCTTGTTCGAACTTGCCAGCCAGCATTGGGGTTTGATCGGAAACCAAACTGCGCATCATCGCCCGGCACACTTGAAAAACTTCTTTGAGCGTTGCCGGCTTGGTCGTCAAGCTCTTTATTGCCTGTGTCAGGCAATAGGTGAAAAGGCCGTGCTCTTTGGCCGCGAACATATGTCGGTTGACTTGCTCTCCTGGCTTTGCAGCCATGAATAGGGCATAGTCGACTGTCTGATTTGCCAGTTCAATGGCGTGCTGGCTCGAATCACCATCGACGATCAGAAACTTGGTTTTGGATGGGATCGCGGCTAGACGACCATGCAGTTCCAGGATCCTGGTCTTGGGACCTTCATAGGAGAACAGCCACTCGTCAGTGAAACCCCTTCCAGAGAGATAGACCACAACCGGATCCAATGGTTGAACCGCGTCAGCAAGATTTTTCAGGGCGTCGGCTATTTTCGTCCACGAGGCGTCTTCATCTCTGAGCACCTGAATGCTCCTGTCGGAGAAGCCAAGGTTGGACGCAAGCATGTCCTTGAAAAGAGCGACGTCGTTGGCGGGATGAATGAGATTGCCAAGCCTTTCCTCTGCGTGTTCTCCAATGCCGATAAGCAGGGCACGAGGGACAATCGGCCGCCTCAGCACTGCCAGACAGTACCGGCCCCACGACGCACAGGTGTCATCAGGGTGCCGTTCCAGGTAGTTCTGCAAGCTGGCGATGGCCGCAGTGGTATCGCCCTGCACGGCCTGGGCCAGGGCGAGTGTGAAACGCGCTGGCGGCGGAAGTTCCTCGCCCACGCGTTTCCGCAGATGTTCCATAGCTTCCACTGCGCGGTCAGTTTCGCCTGCAGCGAGCCAGGCCTGGGCCAGCCGCCAGCTCGCTTCCGGAAGCGGAGCGCCCGCCAGGCTGGAGAGGCGCAGCGCCTCCTCGAACTGGCGGGCGGCCGCACGATAGCGGTCCGGCTCGTTGGCAATGCGCGCCAACTCGTGCAGACACCGTCCCAGGTCGAGATGCTCTTGGGCGCCGATGCCGCCGGTAATGGCGAGCGGCAGATCCCGGTCAAAGGGATTGGAGCCAATGGCCGGATGCTGGCTGTTGCCGGTAGCCTGCTGTACGTGGTGGCGCACGTAGTCGAACAGCTCCCCAATCGCCACTTTGCCGTCGCGTGGCTGGCTAAAGCCGTCCGCTGCGCCACTCATCCCCTCCAGAAGATAATATGTGAACACGCCATGGCCGCCGCCCCAGCGCACATCTTCTTGCGAGGTTTCGCTGGCCTCTGCCGAAGTGAGCAGGGCCAGGCCGCCCCTGGCCTTGCTCATGGCGTCCAGATAAGCGTTCATGACGCCGGCATCGGCTGTCACGCTTCGCCGGCCGATCCCCCCGCCGATGCCAGCGCTGTGACATGTGTCGGCCAGGATCACGACCCGCTCGGCCAGAAGATTCTCACGCAACGAGAGATCGATCTCACGCATCGGCAGGGCCGTACCGGCGATGTCATCGGGGTCAGTATCGTGGGTCAATAGGTAGAGATTTTCCGGCCGGTCGGGATCGGGCGCGCCGTGGCAGGCGACGTAGATCAGCACCATATCATCCCTTGCGGGCTTCTTGAGGAAGCTGCGCAGCGCCCGAGTGACAGCGCCCGTGGTGGCAGCTTCGTCGACCAGCAACTGGACATGATCTTCGGTGAAGCTGCCACCGGTGGGCGTCAGCAGCAAGCGGTGAAGCGCCTCGGCGTCGCGTCGCGCCCACTTCAGGTTTAGCGATGTATGTTGGTACGTTGAGATCCCGACGATGATCGCCCAACGGTCGATATCTGGGCGATAGCGGCCGGGCGCGTTGACCCTTGTCGCACGCATCGTCGCTTTGGGGCTGGCATCAGATGACATAGAACCTCCATCGAACCTTCGTGTTAGCGGTGGCGCAAGACGTGCAGACCGGCAATCTGTCGGGTGGAAGAAGGCGGGGGAGTCAGGCTACCCCGCCCATCGCATCCGGATAGCGCGCAACCCTTGCCGTCACTTGTGCCGTGATCCAGCTTCGCTCTGGCTCCTGTTGTTGGGGGGAGGAGACCCGATCTCCCCGATTGCTTTCGCTCAAAGACGGCAGCAGCAGGGAGTCATAGTCGGCCGTATCGGTGGTGGCAAAGACCTTCAGCACGTCTTCTGCTTCATCGATGCCGGGAGGTAGAGAGGAGGAGACGGCCGGCAGTTGTCGGGTGGCATGCTCCAGCAGGGTTTCACCAGGCCCGAGGTCATAGGGCGACTCCCCCCTGACGGGCAGGTAACGGCTGATGCTATAGTCTGGCCCCAGGCTGAGCACCGTGACATTCATCGTGCAGCGCCGGACTTCTTCGACGCCGCCATACAGCGGCGGATCGAACAGGTTGCGGACGCGCAGGTAGTAAAGCTGGTCGTCTATTGGCGCGGCGCCGGCCGGGGTGTGTCTCACGGCTGGAATACCGCCCGGCTCGTCGAAGGGATCTGCCGGCGTGCGCATCAGCTTCACTTCCAGCTTGCCTGCCAGCCGCGACAGCCCGTCCGGGCTGCTGAGTTCGAGCACATTGAAGTATTTGGCCAGGTGCGATAGCTGCTCTGCCGCCCAACCCGGGTCTTCGATCGGGGCTGCCGGCAGGTTGGGGAGAGGCCGGCCTCCGGCATCTCGGATCTCATAGGTATTGTTCGCAGAAACCCCGACCTGGAAATAGGCCATCTCGCCGTCCTTTGCCGGTCGCACAAAGTGAGTTTCCTGCTGCTCCATGGCTGACGCCAGGTCGCCGAGCGCCCTTTCTTCGAGATCGGCCGGCGCTTTGCCGCCGCGAACCAGCAGCACCAGCCGCTGCTGGCTGGATCCGGGATCAAAGAGGACCGCCTGGCAGCCAGGCGTGATCTCATCGCCAGTCATCCGCCGCCGGATTCTGGCCCAGCATTCGGCGCCGTTGATCGAACCATCCTCGCTAACCACCGGAGCATCGACCTCTACCACCGCCGTGCGCTGGTCGGTCTTTTTGAAATCGGTCACGCCCTGGCGGTACACGAAGAACTGCGCGCCCTTGCCCACGCCGCCGGACGAGCCAATGTTCAGACGTACCTGGCCCCCGATGACCTCCAGCACATTGACTCCCATCGGCAGCGACAAGGGGACGCCGCCGAACACGGCCCGCTCGCCCATCCCCTGCAGTTGAGGAGTCTGGGTGCGGTAGGCGCCATGCACACGGGCCACGACCTGCTGATGCACCGCTTCCCAGTTCAGACCCGGGGTCTGTAGAGTGTGAACCAGCCAGTAGGTCAGAGCGCCGTGGTTCTTGCCGTTGGGCGCGGGGCGCATTTCTTTGGCCAGTTCCAATGCACGGCACGCCGCCAGCAAGGTGTAGCCGTTAGGCTCGGGCAGCCAGCCGCTGGCTA
>JAIBAP010000124.1 GCA_019695115.1 Caldilineales bacterium
CGCGCCCAGCAGGGCGCCGCGCAGGATCAGAGCGAAAAAGGTGGTAGGAGGTTTCATCTATGGCTCAGCCTGTGGATGCAGCTGCCACTCGGCATGGATGACGCCCCATCCGGTGTCCAGGTCGGTGACGTCGTCGATCTGGCCGTCGAGTGACGCGTGGAAAGGAAGGAAGCCCGGTTGCCCCTCCTTGTAGGAACGGGCGGGGAACCACGTGGTGCGGAATCCGTAAGGCCCGCCGGTGCCATCGGGGCAGCGCCGTTGTGCTATCACATCCAAAGGTGATGTCTCGCCGTAGCCTTCATACATCCGCTGCGCCGGGCCGCTGATCAGATAGTTTCCGGTGAAGAAGTGAGCGTTGGCAACGCTTAGCGCCATGTTGCCCTCCCCCGACCAGGTGCATCCTCCTGCGTCCACCCCGCTGAACTGCCAGCCGAGGCTGCCAGCCGGCGCGTAATCGTCATGGGTAAACCACTCCCCGGCGACATTCGCGGTCAGCGGCCAGGATATGGAATCGACGCGCTCCCAAGTGACCTGCGCCGACAAGGTGAGGACCGCATTGCCGTCGATCGGCTGGCGCCCTGTCACCTCGCCCGTCCATTGCCAGCAACCCAGGTTGGAGGCCCACAGCGTAGGTACAAGGTGGACGGGTTTCTTGCGGCCGGCTGCCGTTCGGTCCTGATATTGGCTGTTGCTGAAGATCAGAACCAACTCCTCGATGGCCTCGCCGGGCGCGTCACGGCAGAAGCGAACGATGCCGGGCGTATCGCCTGCGTCCGTCCAGTCGGCTACCTGCCAGTCATTCGCTTTCGTCTTGATCAAGGCCCAGAGATGGGCATCCTTCCTGGCCGCTTCTGGCAGCGGCGAAGCCACCAGCGTCGATCCCACCGGCCCGACGTCTTCGAGTTCGACCTGTTGCTCGGTGAGATCGAAGGTGTAGCCATTGTAAAGAGCGACGGTGCGCACGTCTGGGTCCGTAAACTTAAGGTGGAAATAGGCCGCTGCCAGATGCTCCACGCCCTCGCCCAGGTCCAGCTCCTGTCTCTTGTCTCCCGCGCCTTGCAGAGCCACATCGATGGCCCGGACGCCGCGCCCCTCGACATGCCGGGTCACCTGATCCCAGGTCTGGTAATCGGTCACCGGCGGCCGGTTCCAGTTCAGGCGGGTGAACTCCGGCCATTGCTGGTCGAAGCCGCCGGGGATGCTGCGTTGGATGGCTTCCAGGCTGTCGGCGTGGGCGACCTGGGCCCAGATCGCCGGTATCAAGTCTTTCGAGTGCCGGTGGGTGAGGTAGAACGGCCAGAGATAGGCGCCATAGGGTCGCCTGATGTCCGTGTCATCTTCCAACGACAGGTCGAGTGAGCGGATGAAAGGCGGCAGATAGGGCTGTTCGCTGTTCGCCAGCGGGTACACGTAGTCTTCGGCCCACTTGGAGGTGGCCTCGGCCAGCCAATCATATTCGCTGCACGCTTTCTGCGCCGGATAAGCGAATTGGCTGGCGTGCATCAATTCGTGCACCACCGTCTGCACGATGCCTTCGTGGGTGGCGTCCCCGATGGGCCGGTCGCTATTGATCAGAATGTAGGCAGGGGTCTGTTTGCAGCCGTCGATCGGGTGCGTCACCCCGCGGTTACTGATATGCGCCAGGTAGATGTCCAGCCGCCCATCGCCGCCGTTGTCGGGATAGCCCTGGTCGGAAAGCGGGGCCTTCATCTTGAGGTCATCGATCAGGTCAGGCCAGATGATGGCGTCGAGAGCCAGGGCGATGTCACCGGCTTTAGACGCATCGCCGGCATAGCGCTGTTGATACCAGACCTTGACTTTGCCGTTCACGCTGTTCACCGTCCCCCAGGTGACCTGGGGGACGGTGGGCAGCGGTGACGGTAGAACGGTCGCCGGCTCCAGCCAGCTGCCGGGTGTGGGCGGGCGCAGCATGAACGGGCGCAAGGTGGCTTGCGCCGGCGCCGGCAGACTGGCGAAACGTTCGCCAACGTCTTGCAGGATGTCGCTGTCCTCCACCTGGCGATCATCGCCCCAATAGGGCGCCGGCAGCCGCTCGTCGCCGAACGCGGCGAAGACTCTGTAGACAAGCGCCGTTTCCTCGTCGATCTCCCCGCGCGCCAACGCTGCCTCGATCAACTGCTCGCTGGTGGGGGACGGCGCCGGCGCAGCCACGAAGGGCAGATAGACGACCTGGGTGAGGGTGGATGAAGCGGGAGCCGGCGGAAGGGCTTGCACTGCCGGCGAAGGCCGCCCGAAAACCAGGAGAACGGCCGCCAGCGGCAGCAGGACGCGGGGCCTCGGGCGGGGCCCCGGGCGGGGCCCGGGGCGGGGCCAAAGGTTGCAGATGGAACTCATGATTGCCTCACAGTTCTAACGGGCGCGCCCTCGCGATCAGACGATCTCCAGTGCGGATTCGGTGGGCATGACGCGGGTCAACGGCTCGCTCACGGGCGAATGCTTCACCGCCCATGCCACGATCTCGTGCCGCGTCTTGGCGGAGGCGCCATCAGCGCCGATGATGTCATAGTCGATCCCACCTTTCATGGCGTCTCGCATATGTGCTTGGGTAGACATGGCGTCCCTCTCATTGTTCTCATACTCAGTCTGGCAACAGCGACGCCATTTGCCTTGAGATGAACCTCGCCGCGCGTTTGGAACTGACGCGGTAGATGAAGTTCATGAGCGCCGAGTCGCGCCCGACCAAAATCTCGTAATCGTCCCGTTCGACGCCCTTGACGATGATCTCGGCCGCCTTGCTGGGCGCGAGCGGCTTGATGGACTGGCGTTCCGGATCGCTCGGCGCGGTGAGCGTGTTCCCTACGCCGGAGTTGTTGGCGATGTTCGTGCCGATAGCCCCGGGGAAGATGACCGTTACCCGTACGTTGGTGTTCGCAAGTTCGGAATGTAGCGCCTCGGTCATCAGCTTGACCGCCGCCTTCGACGCGCCGTAGATGCCCTGTCCCGGCACGGGGAGAAACCCGCCCATGCTGGAGATGTTGGCGATGTGTGCTTCGGGGCGTTTGAGCAGATGCGGCAGGAATGTTTTGACCATGTAGAGCGTGCCGTAAAAGTTGACGTTCATCACGCGCTCGATGGCGGCGTATTCAAGATCATTGATGCGGACGAAGGGTTGGATGATGCCGGCCACGTTGAAAAGCCCATCCACCGCGCCGTGTTTGGCCATGACCTGCTCGGGCAGCGCTTCCACCGCGGCGCGATCGGCGACGTTGGCGACGTGCAGGGAGAGTCTGTCCTTTTTCCCACCCGCGACTTCTGCGGTTTCCTGCAGTCGCGCTGCGTTGATGTCCACCGCGGCGACGTGCGCGCCTTTGGTCAGCAGGCGCAGCACTAACTCGCGCCCGATACCGTTCCCGCCGCCGCTGACGACGATGATCTTGTCTTGTACTTTCATGGTGTCGTGTCCTTATGCTGAGTGGTGTGCCTGCGCCTGAGTCGTTACGGCGTAACTGCTCAGCCTGTCTGGATTGTTGCCACGAATTGCACGAATTTGACGAATTTTGCTTGTGATCATTCGTGTAATTCGTGTAATTCGTGGCAGAGGCTGAGTAGTTACGTTACGGCAACTTCCCAAGCGGGCGAATCTTTCCGCCGGCGATGTGCTTGGCGGCGATGTATCCAAACGTCATGGATGGGCCGATGGTGCTGCCCGCGCCGGGGTAGGTGTTGCCCATGACCGAAGCGGAGTTGTTGCCGGCCGCGTACAGCCCCGGAATCGGGAGGCCGTCGTCGCGCAGGACGCGGGCGTGTTCGTCAATCACCAGGCCGCCTTTGGTGCCCAGATCGCCCGGAACCATGTGCACAGCATAGAAGGGCGGCTTCTCGATGGGCGCCAGGCAGGGGTTGGGCTTCACCGACGGGTCGCCGTAGTAGCGGTCGTAGGCGCTGTCGCCGCGCCGGAAGTCCTCGTCCACGCCGCGACGGGCGAACTGGTTGAAGCGCTCCACCGTCTCCACGAGATTCTTGGGGTCGAGACCGCAGTTCTGCGCCAGCTCTGCCAGCGTAGCGCCACGTTTGAAATATCCGCTCGCAAAATACGCTTCGGGGATCGGCTGCATGGGAAACAGCGTGCCGAAGATGTATTTGCTGCGAAAGCGGCTGTCCATGATGAAGGTCGCGGGGATGTGCGGCGCTTCGGCGGTGTGTTTTTCGTACATCGCGTGGACGACTTCGACGTAGGACGCCGCTTCATTCGTGAACCGCTTGCCCGCCGCGTTGACCATGATCGCGCCGGGGTACGAACGTTCGCCGACGTGGAACATCACCGGCGCGTTCGGCGGCACGCTCGAAGGTCCCCACCAGGCATCGTCCATCAGGTCAATCTTTGCCCCGGCCTTCATCCCCGCCTGAATCGCGTCGCCGGTGTTGCCCGGGCTGGCGGAACTCCATTCGTGGTTGATCGGCGCCTTCTGGAACTCTTCGCGCATCTCCTGATTATGGGCGAACCCGCCCGCGGCCAGAACCACGCCCTTGCTGGCGCGAATCCGCACCGGCTTGCCGTCTTTTTCCGCCACAACCCCCACGCACGCCCCGTCCTCAATGACCAACTCCTTGAGCGGCGTGTTGAGCCAGATGGGGACGTTTTCATCTTTGAGCGAGAGGCGCAATCGGGCGATCAGCGCCTGCCCCAGCGCCAGATACTTCACGCCCGTCAGCACGTTGAAGAGCGTGCGCGCGCCGACCTTGAGCGCCGTCCGCTTGCCCGTCCAGGTGGAGGTGATCATGCCCAGTTTGTTGTATTCGCTGGCGGTGAAGGCCAGACCCGCCGGGGCTTTCATGCTCATCGGGCGCAGTTGATCCAGGTCTTTGCCCAGCTTGCTGCCGTCGAAGGGCGAGCCTTCGAGGGCGCGTCCGTCGGCCATGCCGCCGGGCCGTTCCGGGTAGTAGTCGGCGTAGCCCTTTGAACGGTGAAAACGGACATGCGAATTGCTGGCCAGGTATTTCACCATTTCGGGGGCGTTCTCGAGGTAGGCGTCCTGCAGAGATTGGGGCGTGCGGTTGCCGACGGTGTGCTGCATGTAGGTGCGCGCCTTTTCGAGCGAGTCGTCCAGGCCATCGCGCTGCAAGAGGTAGTTATTCGGAACCCACAGCCCGCCCCCCGAAATAGCCGTCGAGCCGCCGTAGTATTCCGTCTTTTCGATCATCAGGACATCCAGCCCAGCCTGCTTCGCGACCAGCGCCGCGGTCATCGCCCCGCCGCCCGTGCCAACAACAAGTACTTCGGTGGTGTGGTCCCAGTTTGCCATGTTCATCTCCGTTGAATTTTTGCGGCGGCAATCCCTGTGTCGGTTTTGCCAGTTTGTCGATCTGTGGCAAATGCGTCAACTCCTACAACTGCGCCTGACCATCCGGATTGTTTCATTCTTCTTCAACCCGTCCAGCCCTCGGCTTGCGAGACTGGCCAGCTCCTCCAACTCGGATTCGCTCCAGCACGCCCACGGCGCGAAGAAAAGACGTTCCGTCTCCGCATCGATGCAATGGGTTTAGGCCTTGTCGTATTGAATGCCGCTGCTCATGCAGAGTTTCCGGTATGCCCTGCAAGCGGTTCAGGCAATTTCCACCGCATACTCGACCGGCATGACCCGCGTCAACGGCTCGCCCACGGGCGAATGCTTCTCCGCCCAGGCCACGATCTCGTGCAGTGTCTCGGCGGAGGCGCCCTCAGCGCCGATGCGGATGCCGACCTGCATGTTCAACGGCCCAGCCGGCACGGCGTCATCCATGCCCATCATGCCGCGGTCGTCCGAGGTGCTGCCCACGCGCACCTCCAGCGTGGACAGTTCGACGCCGAGTTGGGCCGCGCGCAGGGCGATCATCACTGCCTCGCAGTTGGCCAGGGCGGCGCGCATCGTCCAGCCGGGGGAGGGGAAGGCGGCGTCGCCGCCCAGGGCTTTGGGCATGTCGCAGAGCAGAGTCTGGCCGTCAGGGCCGACCGCACGAGTGCGCAGCCCCTCTTCGATCACAGCCACGGCTGCTTTGTCCTGCGAGATGGCATGGTCCGGGTTCTGGGTGTAGTACGCGATCACACCCTGCACAGAGTCACGGATATGGGTTTGTGTAGACATGGTGCAAGCTCCTTGTG
The DNA here is from genome assembly GCA_019695115.1 of Caldilineales bacterium. Lineage (GTDB taxonomy): Bacteria > Chloroflexota > Anaerolineae > J102 > J102 > SSF26. The sequence goes on from JAIBAP010000124.1 coordinate 6,101, forward strand.
AGGAAAGTAATGAGTAAGCGACGGACTGCAAGACTATCGATTTGCGATCCGAATCGGCAAGGACTCTGGCCACAGGAAGGCGGCGTTGCCGGACGCGTCCACCGCCCGCACCTGCAGGATGTGGCTGCCACCGGCAAAGGCGGTGGAATCCAGCGGGTACGAAAAGCCAACGTCAGGCAGATCAGGAAAGCCGGGGTAGTGATCCCCAACATCCTCCCGCGGCAGGCCATACTGCGCCTGGCCGGCCACCTGCCCATCCACCAGCACCTCCACCCTGGCGATGGCGCGGTCGTCCAGGGCCCAGCCGGCGACATCGACCAGGCCGCTGACGACAGCGTTCGGGGTGGGCAGATCGATGGTTCCAAAGCCGGGCAACACGTCGGGGATCTGGCCCCGCTGCTGGCGCAGGGCGTAGATTTGGGCGCGGGCCTCCTGCCAACGACCGGCGAAGAGATAGCCCTCGATGAAATAGACCGCCCCCGGCTCGTGACCCATGAGCGTCATCGGATTCATGTAGGCCGTCGAATTTTCGGCCGGGGGTGGAAGGTCGTGCAGTACATAGCCGATCCGTGGATAGGCTTGCGGCGCCCACAGCACCAGCCCGAAATTATTGGCGTCGACGAAACCGCCCCAGTGCTCGGTGGCGGCGCTCTTGCCGAATGCCGGCCACACCGGCGGCGTCTCGCGAATCTGGACGGGCGCATTCGTCCAGGGGGCGGGGCCAGTATAGCGGACGAAACGCCGGTAGGCTGGCCGGACGTAGACATAGCCCAGTTCCTGCTCCACCCGGCCGTGGACATCGGCCCCATCATGGC
>JAIBAP010000125.1 GCA_019695115.1 Caldilineales bacterium
CTGAATACTGACCACTGACCACTGACCACTGAATACTGACCACTGACCCCCATGACCAACCCCCGCGCCTCCATCTGGCTCCGGCTGAGCGCCCTGGGCGTGGTGCTGTTCCTCAACTTGCCGGTGTGGATCATCGCCCTCTACGCCTTCACCACCGATGAGGCCACTTACAGCTTCCCCCTGCCCGGCGTGACCAGCAAATGGTTCGGCGTCGCCGCCCAGCGCGGGGATTTGTGGGCGGCGCTGTCACTGTCGGTGCAGGTCGCCCTGATCGCCACCTTTGCCGCCCTCACTCTGGGCACGTTGGCCGCCGCTGCCCTCTCCCGCTACCGTTTCTTTGGCAAGGAAAGCGTCACCCTCCTGCTCCTCCTGCCCATCGCCCTCCCCGGCATCGTCACCGGCATCGCCCTGCGCGCCACCCTGGGCGCGTTCGACATCCCTTTCAGCTTCTGGACGATCGTGGTCGGGCACGCCACCTTCTGCATCATCATCGTCTACAATAATGTCGTCGCCCGTTTCCGCCGCATCTCGTGGAGCCTGGTCGAGGCCTCGATGGATCTGGGCGCCAACGGCTTCCAGACCTTTCGCCATGTCCTGCTGCCCAGCCTGGCCACGGCCCTGCTGGCGGGCGGGATGCTGGCCTTCGCCCTCTCGTTCGACGAAGTCATCGTCACCACCTTCACCGCCGGCCAGCAGAGCACCCTGCCGATCTGGATCTTCAGCCAGCTCACCCGCCCGCGCGACCGGCCTGTGACCAACGTCGTCGCCCTCTTCGTCATCCTCCTCACCACCCTCCCCATCCTCCTGGCCTACCGGCTGACCTCGGGCGGGGAGGAGGGTGGGGTGGGCGGGGGGCGCGGGGCGGCGGCGCGCTGAGGGAACCATGACCGATCGCTTCACCTTCAAGCTCGAGCGTCTGTTGCGGCAAGGCCGGGCGCCGCTGTGCGTGGGTCTGGACCCTGACCTGGACTCGATGCCCGCCCACTATCCCGACCCCCTGGCCTGGAACTGGGCCATCATCGCCGCCACCCGCGACCTGGCCGCCTGCTACAAGCCCAACCTGGCCTTCTTCGAGGCCCTTGGCTCGGACGGCTACGAATTGCTGGGCCAGACCCTGGCCGCCATCCCGCCCGATGTGCCCGTCCTCCTGGACGCCAAGCGCGCCGACATCGGCTCGACCGCCGCGGCCTATGCTCGCGCCTTGTTCGAGGTCTGGGACGCCGACGCCGTCACCGTGAACCCTTATTTGGGGCGAGATGGGGTCAAGCCCTTTACGGCCTACGGCGACCGCTACGTTTTCGTCCTTTGCCACACCTCCAACCCCAGCGCCGCCGAAATCCAGGGCGTCAGCCGCTATGGTCTGCCGCTTTACCAGCACATTGCCAGCATTGCGCCCACCTGGGGCGATGGCAATGTGGGCCTGGTGGTAGGGGCCACCTATCCCGAGGCCCTGGCCGAAGTCCGCGCCCTGGCCCCGCGCGCCTGGCTGCTGGCCCCCGGCGTGGGTGCGCAAGGCGGCGATGCCGCCGCCGCCCTGACCAACGGCCTGCGGCCCGACGGCATGGGCGTGCTGGTGAATGTGGGGCGCGGCATCGCCCTGGCCGACGACCCTCATCAGGTTGCCGAGACCTTCGCCGAACAACTGCGTCCGTCCCCTCGCTCGGCGACGGCGCCCGGCCGCCTGCACTCGCTCGCCTTCCGGCTCCACGACCTGGGCTGCATCCGTTTCGGCGATTTTACCCTCGCCTCTGGCATCCAGTCGCCGGTCTACATCGATTTGCGCCTGCTCGTCAGCGACTCGACCACCCTGGCCCTGGCCGCCCAACTCTACGCCACCCAGATCGCCGGGCTGATGGTCGATCGATTGGCGGCTGTGCCCTACGCCGGGCTGCCCATCGCCACCGCCGCCAGCCTGGAAACCGGCCTGCCGCTGATCTACACCCGCAAAGAGGCCAAGACCCACGGTCGGGCGCGCAGCATCGAGGGCGATTACCACCCTGGCGAGCGCGTGGTCGTGATCGAAGACCTGGTGACAAGCGCCGGCAGCCTGCTCGAAAGCGTCCACATCCTGCGCGACGAAGGGCTGCATGTGGGCGATGCCGTGGTGCTGATCGACCGCGAGCAGGGCGGCGAAGCCAATCTGGCCGCGGCGGGCGTGCGGCTGCACGCAGTCATGACCTTCTCGCAGTTGCTGGACGCGCTTCATCAGGCCGGGCGCATCGACGCCGTGCAGTACCAGACGGTGCGGGATTATCTGGCGGCGACAACGAATTGACATAAAATCGCATTCTCCGAGCTTTTTTCGACACGTCCGGCCTTCCACAGACCGGACGTGTGCTTTCTGGGGCAAGATGATCCGTTTGGGTACTGGCAGGCCAGCGGCCACCCTGATACCTTACACGCATCCCGCTCCCCGCCCCCCCTGCCACCCGCCCCCTGCGACCCGCTCCCTGCGATCCTTCGTTTCACTCAGAGCCTGCCCTGAGCGGAACGAAGGGACAAGCTCTGCCACCCGCCACCTGCGACCCGCCACCTGCCCCCCCATGACCAGCATCCACCTCCTCCTCCCGCTCGCCCTCATCCTGGTTGGCGCCCGGCTCATCGGCCGGCTGAGCCAGCGGCTGGGGCTGCCCGGCGTCCTGGGCGAACTCATGGCGGGTGTGCTGCTGGGGCCATCGCTCCTGGGGTTGATCCATCCCAACGAAGTCATCAGCGCCGTCGCCGACATCGGTGTGCTGCTGCTGATGTTCATCGCTGGTCTGGAGACCGACTTGCTGCAACTGCGGCGCCTGGGCAAGGCCTCGACCTCGGCGGCCGCCGCCGGCGTGATCCTGCCGCTATTGGGCGGCCTCATCGCCGGGCAGGCGTTCGGGTTGAGCTGGGCGACCAGCCTCTTCTTGGGCGCGGCGCTCACCGCCACCAGCGTCAGTGTCTCGGTGCAGACCCTGCAAGAGCTGGGCCGGCTGAAATCGAAAGAAGGAATGGTGACGCTGGGGGCGGCGATCATCGACGATGTCCTGGGCATCCTCGTGCTCAGCATCATCCTGGCGATGGTCGGGCAGGGCGGCAGCCCGCTGATGGCGATGGTGCGCATCGCTCTTTTCTTCCCCCTCGCCCTGGTCGGCGGGCGGCTGCTGGTGGGGCCCTTGCTGCGGTGGATCGACCGCCATCATGCCAAAGAAGCCGGCTTCGCCCTCATCGTCGCCCTCGTCTTGGTCTATGCTTGGGCAGCCGAAGAATGGGGCGGGCTGGCGGCCATCACCGGGGCCTATGTGGCCGGCGTCCTGGTGGCGCGGCTCCCCGAAGCCCGCTCGTGGGTGACAGAGGGAGCCAGTAAGGTCGGTTACGGGCTGTTCGTGCCGGTCTTTTTCGTTAGCGTCGGTCTGGCGACGGACGTGCGCAGCGTGATGTCGGCGCCGTGGCTCAGCCTGGTGGTCATCGTCGTCGCCGTCATCACCAAAATGTTCGGCTCCGGCGTCGGCGCCCGGCTGGGCGGCTGCACCTGGCCCGAGGCTAAAGCGGTGGGGGCGGGGATGGTCGCCCGCGGCGAAGTGGCGCTGGTGATGGCCACGCTCGGCCTCAGCAGTGGCCTGCTCGATCAGACAACGTTCGGCGTGGTCATCCTCATGACCCTGGTGACGACGCTGTTGACGCCTTTCTTGCTCAAGTTTGTCCTTCCAGCAACCTCATCCCTGGCCGCGGCTGACGCCGCCTTCGCCCCGCGCGAGGGACTGACCCCGGCCCTGGACTGATCCGGCCCTTCTCACTCATTCTTGCGGAGGTCATCCCATGTTCGAACGACCCTGGCGACGGGTGCTGTTCCCGTTTGCCGTCCTCACCCTGGTCATGCTGGCGTTCAGCAGCATCGCTTCGGCCCAAACTACCGAACCGCCCAGCAACGATGAGCTGGCGACAGCGATCAATATCATGTGGATGCTGATCGCCGGCTTCCTCATCTTCTTCATGCAGGCGGGCTTCGCCCTGGTCGAGACCGGTTTCACTCGCGCCAAGAATGTGGCCCACACGATGATGATGAACATGATGGTGTTCTGCGTTGGCGCCATCGGCTATTGGCTGGTCGGCTTCGCCTTGCAGTTTGGCGCCGTCAACTTCACCTATCCGGCGGTTGGCGCCGCGGCCGCGTGGGCGCATTCGCCCGTGACCCTGGGCGACTGGTCGGGCCTGTTGGCCACGCCCTTGCTCCGCTTTGGACAATTCGGCATCCTGGGCGGCAGCGGTTTCGCCCTGGGTGGTCTGACGGCCAGTGGCATCCTGGCCTTCTTCATCTTCCAGATGGTGTTCATGGACACGGCCGCCACCATCCCCACCGGCTCGATGGCCGAGCGCCTGAAGTGGCCGGGCTTCATTCTCATGGGCTTGTGGGTCAGCATGTTCATTTATCCGCTGGCGGGCAACTGGGTGTGGGGCGGCGGCTGGTTGCAGAACCTGGGCCGGAGCCTGGGCCTGGGCAACGGCGCCGTCGATTTCGCTGGTTCGGGCGTGGTGCATATGGTCGGCGGGTCGCTCGCCCTGGTGGGGGCCATTGTCATCGGGCCGCGCATCGGGCGTTTCAACAAGGACGGCTCGGCCAATGCCATGCCCGGCCACAACATCCCCATGGGCATCCTGGGCACGATCATCCTTTTCTTCGGCTGGTTCGGCTTCAATCCCGGTTCGTCGCTCAGCTTCATCGGCGCCGGGCGCGACCTGGCCGTGCTGGCTGCCGTCAATACACTGTTGGCGGGCGCGGCCGGCGCCATTTCGGCCATGACCTATATGTGGGCCTTCGGCCCCACTAAACGGCCCGACCCCGGTCTGTCGGTCAACGGCCTGCTGGCCGGGCTGGTGGCGATCACGGCTCCCTGCGCCTTCGTCTCGCCGCTTTCGGCTGTGGTCATCGGCCTGGTGGCGGGAGTCTTGGTCTGTTTTGCCACTTTCGCGCTGGAGAAGCTGCGCATCGATGACCCGGTGGGCGCGGCGCCGGTGCATCTGGTCAATGGCGTCTGGGGTTTGCTGGCGGTGGGCATCTTCGCCAACGGCAACCCGGCCACGGCCGGCTGGAACGGCGTAGCCACGCCGGTGACGGGCCTGCTGTATGGCGGCTCTGGCCAGATGGCGGCGCAGTTCCTGGAGATCGTAGCCATTTTCGCTACCGTCGGCGGCCTGAGCTATGTCTTCTTCCGGGTGGTGAACGCGCTCAAGCTGCTGCGCTCGGCCCCGGCTGATGAACTGGCCGGCCTGGACATCCCCGAGATGGGCGCACCCGGCTACACCTCGGTGGATGTGCTCATGCACGGTGGCCGCCTCATCCCGCAGATGCCGGGCAAAGCGCGTGTATCGGCCACAGGCGTTTCGGCAAGCTGAGCGATCGTGCTCCGTGCGCCCATCCAGCGCCGTTTCCCGCGGAACGCCGGACCACGCACCACGGAACACGAAACACGGACCACGAAACACGAAACACGCAACCAAGGAGAATGACAGATGACGAAGAAAATCGAAGCCATCATCCGTGAAGAAGCATTGGACGCAGTGAAGGATGCGCTGCATGCCATCGGCATCGTCGGCATGAATGTGATCGAGGTGCGCGGGCATGGCCGCCAGGGTGGGATCGAGCTTTCCTGGCGGGGCACGTCCTATCACATGGACCTGATCCCCAAGATGCAGGTCAACATCGTCCTCAGCGACCACAATGTCGATAAAGCGGTGGATGCGATTTGCCAGGCGGCTCGCACCGGGCGCACCGGCGACGGCATCATTTTCATCTACCCGGTGGATGATGTGGTGCGCATCCGCACGGGTGAGCGTGGCCGCGAGGCGCTGATGTACCCCGATGACATCGACGCGCGGCGGTTGGCGGCAGGCGGGGGGAATGGCGGGTCGGCGAAGAAGTAACTGGCGAACAAGATGACGAGACGCGACGAGCGCCAGGAAGCATTCCTGGCGCTCGTTCGATTTCGTCGATGGTGGGCAGGCGGGGTATTCCAGGGCAGGAGGGAGCGAGGGGCGTTGTTTTTGGGCTTGGTTTGACGCCGAAGGACGCCAGAGCTATACTGGCATCACACTGATGCAGTAGCGGACATGCGCTGATTGTGCGCGACATCTCATTTGACCACCCAGTTGACGAAGCAGGCTTCGGCCTTCGATGATACTGATCCACCGAATCATCTGGTTCTCCGAAGTCGAAGAGAAGATCAGCCGGAAGCATAATGTGCAGCCGCGCGAAGTCGAACAAGTACTTAACGGTGAACCTTACATTCGCTTTATGGAACCAGGACATCGGCCTGGGGAGAACTTGTATGCTGCCTTCGGACAAACCGATGGCGGACGCTATTTGGTCGTGTTCTATCTGCACAAAGGCGATGACTCCGCACTCATTGTCACTGCGCGTGACATGACTCCCAAAGAGAGAAGGTATTATGCTTTAGTTTCCGCTAAGTGCTGACGTGACAAAGGCGGCTGGATGGTTCATGATTGCAGGAAACCATTCCCACAAGCTCCTGCAAGGAGAGAACCATGCCAACCGCCGTACGAGAGACTATACAAGTA
>JAIBAP010000126.1 GCA_019695115.1 Caldilineales bacterium
GAAGATGCGCACCACCCTGGCGCCCATCTCTCTGGCTGCTGCCAGCTCCTGCTCGGCGTTAGCCCCCACCACCGGGGCGGAAAGGCCGTAGTGCGCCAACCCGCGCAGATTGACGCCGAAGAAACGGAATGTGCGGCCGTTCAGCGCGAAATCCCGGCCAGACGGTCGTATAAAGGCTTCTTCTCCTCTTTCCGCTTCGAACGACAGCCAGATCAGGGTGACAGTCTCGGCATAGTCAACCGTCAACTCGAACTCACGCACGGCGCGCAGAAAGCCATCGGCTCCGATCTCGGCCCGGTAGACGCCGGGGGCGAGGCCGGCAAACTCGACCACGCCCTCGACGGGGGTGAAGGCCGCCCGGTAATACTCCTCCTGGCCGCTGTTGCGTGGCAGCAGGTAAGTCCGGTCGGCCTGAAAGCCACGCGTCCGGCCCAGGTCGGGGTTTACGGCTGCCACCGCTTCCTCAAAGGCCGGCCAGGAGAGACCGACGACCTTTCCCTGAACGAAGCGCTGCCAGCAGGCCCAGTCGCTGCCGCCGAAGCCTGCCAGGGGGCGATCCCAGACGATGCCGGGCGCGGACCCCGCCATGTCAGCGTAGACCCGGTTCTCGGGCAGATGATAGGTTGCGTCCACCTGCAACAGGCCTTCGGTCGCGCGCAGGTCGGGGTTGTGTTGGGGGGCCTCCAGCCGGAATTCCTCCCAGGTGATGCCGGCGACATCGCTGGCGACGAATTTCTGCCAGGCATTCCAAAGCGTCCCGCCAAAGCCGGAAACGGGCCGCGTCCAGGTGACAGCCCCGCGGCTGCTGGCGGCGGCGCGCGGGTCGGTGCCAAATTCGGCCAGACCGCCGTAGAGACGCACGACCACACCGGGAAGGGGCGCGCCGGTCTTGTCAATGATGGTCAGGGTCAGGTTGGGCATTGCTGCGATCCTCCAGAGGATGGTGTGTCAAAGGATTCTCGGTCATCGAAGGGGCGCCTGTGGTGGCCGCCCGCGGGCGGCCACCACAGGTCAGGGAGGCTGCTCTACTCCGCTCTACTGGCGGCGGAAGGTAAGCAAGAAGCAGACGTGGCGGTTGTTGGGCAAGCCCATGCCGCTGACTGCGTCGCTGGGCGCGCCGTCGGCCTGGGCGAACTGAATGCCGTCTTTCTTGTCGGGGTGCAGCTGGATGAAGATGGGGACGTCGCCTTCGCCCTGGGCGTTGGTGGTGGTGAAGCCGGGGTTGTCCTCGGGTCGCCTGCCCACCCAATCCACCACGAAGCGTACGCCCGCCGCCGGCGAACCATCGGCATTCTCGGCGCGGATGAACACATGGTGCTTGCCGCCGGCTTCGTTCTCATCCTGGTAGCGGGCGGAGACCAGCCGCCAGGCCCCCGGCTCGGTAGAGCGGGTGAGACCCACACCCAGTTCGTCCAGCCTCGCGTCCCACTGCGTCTCCGTTTCGCTCGGCGCAACAGGTGGTTCTTGTGGCGGCGGCGAGTCTTCTTCGTGCGGGGGCGGCTCCACCACATGAGGAGGCGGCGCCCCCTCCCCATCCCAGCTAAACCGGCGCACGAAGACCGGCATTCGCTGCATGGCCTCGATGGTATCCGTTATCTTTCCGTCCTTGCGCAAGATGTTTCCCCACCAGTTCTGGCTGGCAAAGCGGAAAGAACCGGCGATCCAGGCGGTAATACTGAACAGGTAGTCGGGCAGAGGCTCGCCATTGGCAAGCACGCCTGTGAACAGCGCTTCATACATGGCCCGCGTGTATTCGGCTTGCAGGGTCCAGTCGACCTTGGCGTAACGCTTGTCTTCATCGTTTCCTTCCCACCAGCCGCCCTCGCCCCCGATCAGGGGCAGGACGAAGCCCAGACGCTCCTGCATCCAGACGGCGTGGGTCAGGAATTTGAGCGCCGCGGTGTCATCCTGCTGGATGGTGATGCCCGGGTTGTCGGCCTGGCTGCGGGCATCATAGGGATAGGCCGGGGGATGGTTCTGGCCGTAGTTGTGATGGACGAAGAAGGCGCGATCCCAGATGACCTGACGCCCCATGGCGGCGACTGCGTCGACGGCGGCGTCGAAGGGCGGGCGACTGAGCACTTGCAGACCGGGGCGGCCACCTGCCCGCAGGACGCGATCCGCCTGGCCGGCCCAATTGCGGCCGAAAACCTGCGCTCTGTGCGAAGACGGCGTGTTCTCCCACTCGCGCCCGTCCTCCGGTTCGTTATAGATCTGGATGTACAGCGGCGGGTTCTCGTCAGCGCCGGGGAAGTCGCTGGCTTTCCAGGCCCGGCGCACGGCCTCTACGTAGGGAACGGGATCGAAGCCCTCATCGATCAGTTTGCTGATGCGCACCACCGGCATGATCCCCGCCTGGTAGCAGGCGCGGGCGGCGCGCTCTGCCTGCAATTCGTCGTCGGCGTAGATCAGCGTCCAGGTAGCGCGGATCGATTGCAGGTTCTTGACCGTCTCAGCAATGTGGAAGTCACTCAAGTCCAGGTGGAAGTGTAGCCCGATGCCGTTGTCCTGGGGCGGGCGGGGGTAGGTGCGCAAGCGGGCGAGATTGTCGGCGCTCAGGGTGACGATGGGCGGCCGGGAAGGGGCAGCGACCGCTTCGCCGCGGGCGGCGGCGGCATCGACGACAACCACGACGTTGAGGTCCTTGTGGCTGCCGTCATTGAACTCGATGTGCAGCCGGTAGCCGGTGGTGGTGGCCGGCGAGACCGTGGCTGCGCCCTGGAACGTCACCGCCGAGCCATCGAGAAGGACGCGGGTCGCGCCACGCACCTGCCAGCTCAGACGCGCCGATTGGCCGGCGGTGATAGCGTCCGGCTCGACCGTGAACGCATATGCGATCACTTCCTCCTCGCCCCGGCCGGCGACCTCGAAATTGGGGACCGGCCAGACAGGGCCCAGAACCGTGCCACCGCCCCGGGAGGCCATGTAGTCGGCCAGACGACCAAGCGCCTCGCCTTCGATCTCGAAGGAGGGCCAGTCAGGGTCCTTGAGCGTGTACACCGTCGCACCCAGCACATAGTCGTCCGCCGCCAACATCTCGTCGTAACGGGCGAGCAGATCGATGTAGGCGGGAGCCGTCATCTGCACGGCCCAGCCGCTGGTTCCGGGGTCGCCGAGGTCGTCCACCCCGGCCTCGGTGATGACCACGGGTTTGCGGGCGTGGGGCGGCAGGGCCTGCTCGAAAAGGCGGTAGCGGCCCCAGTCGCTGGTGGGCGTTTGCGAGCGGGGCTTGGCGTATTCGTGGAAGGCGTGCGCGTCCACGGCTGCAGCCGCATCGGTCAGCAGGGGGATGATCCACTTGAGCTGCTTGTCGGTGGGATTGCCGGTGGACCACGAGAAGCCCGCTACTTTCTCGCCGCGCTGGTGCATGAGGTCAGCAAAACGCACGTACCAGGCGTTGAGGGCTTTGGCTTTCTCGATGTCAGCAGGAGAGCCATCCTGGCCGATGCCAGGCTCATTGACCCCTTCCCACAGGATGCCTTTGCCGGCGAGTTTGCTCAGCCCGCCGCCGTCGCGGGTCAATTCGGCTACGAACTCATCGGCGGAGTGGGCCTGAAAATCATTGTTCTTAGTGAACTGGCGAAAGACGACCAGCGGTTTGGCGACGCGCGTGAGTGTGTCGATGTTCATGTCGCTGGTGTGGTTGAATACCTTGACCACGCGGGGCTGCATGCGGCGGACGACATCCCAGATGCCGTCGGGATAATCACGGATGTGGACAGAGAGCTTGCTGGGCATAGTGTTTCCTCCTCGAGAGGGGTGGGCTGTGGATGCCGGGTGGCAGACGTCGATTGGGGTGGGTGTTTGGGGTGGTTTGTTGCTTTCTCCTTGCCTGGCAATGGGAATAAGAGCGGCATTACAGCGATCTATGGCAGTCCGGTCGTTCCTGGCGCAGGCTGATAGCTGTCGCCCAGCAGGTGCAGGTCTGGTTGATAGAAGCGCGGCAGCCGGCCAGCATCCACATCCTGCCGGACAAGGCTACTGAAGCGGTTCAGCCAGTCGTCGAGGGTGGTTGCGGTGGCCAGGGCGGCGGTGGCGTAGTAGGAGATGACGCCGCGCGGCGCGGCCGAATGGGTGGGCGGCAAGTTGTGCGCACGGCAGGCCAGTTCTGCGCCAGGATGAGCTTTCATCGCCAGGACCGAAGCATTGGCAGGCGCACGGCCCGCCAACAGGTTGGCGTGTCAGAGGTCGGGCAGCAGGGTCAACCGCATGCCTGATGGCAGGGCCAGGGCGGCGAAGAAATCCTCCCAGAAGAGATGGCCGTCGTCGGTCACATCGTCCGACTCGGTGAAGAGCAGGCCGGGCCGGGCCGTTTCCGGCGTGCCGCCGACGAAGAAGCCGTGGCCGCTGACGTGCAGAAAGACCGAGCCCTCTCGCCAGCCAGCGACCCGCCGGCCGGCCGCCTGCAAGGTCGCCAGCACCAGCGGGCGATCCAGCGGGCCGTGCAGGCAAAGGATTTGGTCCGCCGAGAACCCGCGGGCCAGCAGCGCGTCGATCATGGCAGCCTGGTCGCGCAGCATAGCGGTGTCGCCGGGGTGGGGTGCGGCGATGAGGATGGCGAACAAGTTGGCTAATCGACGCGAACGCCTACAGTCACCATATCGTATTCGGTCGGATTACCATCTTGGACGCGCCAGACGTCTGCAAACCATCGGCTACCGTTTTTGGGCCAGAGGTACCAATTAACTTGACCCTGGATATTCGTTACTGAGATAGCAAAGTCTGTAGTTGCTACGTTCAGATCAAATCTCCAGCGATGCCGCTTCTTGAAGATGCGAGGATCGAACCGAATATCAATGGCATGTGTCTGATCCGCTCGTGAAATATTTTTGAGTGATACGGCTACAGTCATGCCAGGAAATTGATTCAGTATTTCTTCCGGTACATCTCCATTCTCGCTTGCTGAAGATTCAGATCTTTCGCTGAGCTTGTTCACTATATCCTGAAATTCTAAGCTTTCTTCTGGATAAGCATTCAGTATCAATCTCTTCTTCTCTGCAATCGATTCTACTTCTTCTTTCGTGCCAACAATCTCAATTACCCATTCATTATCATAGTCATCACGATAATGACAGGTATACTCTAGGTATTCACCACTCTGTTCGAATATAATACGGTCGTTACTCGACAGACTTGACATAATCCAACTCCTAACTGAGCGTAATAGAAGAAATGGTTGTTAGTGAAGTTCTAAGGTCTCAACACAACGAACGCCAACATATTCCGCGGGCTGTCCGCTTTGCCTGCTTGCTACTAGCGCACCACGCGCATCAGACAAGTAACTTCCGCCTACAATCGCTAGGTCAGAAGGCACCGGTGCCGACTTCGCGTAGGTCCATTCATTACCCTGGTGCGACTTGTCGTTCATTTCGGTACGTGTCCATTCGAAGACATTGCCGATCAGATCATATATTCCTCCTGTGATGCCATCGAGATAACTACCGACCTCATGCGGCTTACCTGTAGAAGATTCACAGTTCTCATAGCACAAATTTGCCATTTCTGGAGATATTTTTTCGTTAACGCCAGTAAATTCGATAATAGATTGCCATTCATCGACTTTTGGCAGGCGTCTTTGTATCCAATCGCAAAAAACAGCGGCTTGTATGGCATCAATACCGGTTATCGGCATATGATCCGCCGAAGATTGAAAATATGTAGTAAGTTGACTAGATGGTGCCGAACAGATTCCTGCATTAAAGCACCAACGATATCGCTGATTCGTCACCTCATATGCTTCGATCTTGATTTTGAGTGCACCAACCGACACTGGATATCCGTCCATACGTGCGGTTTGCATAAGCAAGATAGGGTATATCGTTGCCTGAAGCGCAATCACAGTGACGATGAAAAAGAGAGCGCTCAGTGTCATAAGAAGTAGAAGACGATTTCTACGATTTCGCTCAGCCAACTTGCGACTTGCAGAAATCAAGCGTCCTTCATCTTGTGACAGTTCGCGCAACCCCGCCAGACCATTTTCGACCGTATTGAGGTCAGTGCTATCGAGCGGCACGCCCATCTTTCCGGACTGCCAACCTAATTTGCGGCTCTCCAAAATCCGCCGCGCCCTCTGCCCCGGCGCATCCGACTCATCGAAGCGCTTGCGCACGTGCGGTGCCAGGGTATCGTGGGTCAGCCGGCTGGACGGTGGCTGGCCCGGCTGGTTCT
>JAIBAP010000127.1 GCA_019695115.1 Caldilineales bacterium
TCCCCACCTCCCACTCGCCGTACTCACTCTCCTGCGCCCGACCACCCTTGGCGCCGTTCTCCCATTGGCCGCGCTCGCTTTCGTCCCTCCCACTCTGCTCAACCCGGGAAACTTTGACGCTCACCCAGGAACTGTAACTGCACCTGGTTGCAGCGAGAAAACAGGTGAACTTGCACCGGCCATCCGTGCCTTCGCCGCCCCACACCGCCGGCGGCCCCTGCCGGCGCCACGTGCTCGGCGCCCCTCCACCATCAACCATTGAGAACCAGGTAGCCTTCATCCCACCCTTGCCAGCAACCACTCGATCCCCGGATAGCTTTCCCGCGCCAGCACATACTTGCTGGCGTACGCACCCCACTTCTCCCCGCTGCAGAAGGCCTCCAGGAATCGCTCCCGATCGGAGACCCGCCGACCGCCGAGCGTGTCGACCCCGCGCCCAAACAGGGGGTCGGGCACGCAGCCCGCGGTCGGGCCGACGATGGCGAAGCGGCGCGCGTGGCGGCAGGCAACGAGAACGTCGTCCAGCGTGTCGTTGAGCATGACGGTGCAGGTGCTGACGACCTTTTCGCAAGAGGCCAGCTCTGCCGGGTCGAGGGTCACGCGCACGTTTGCTGCCTCGCGCACGAGCGTGGGCTTGAGCTCGAGCACGGTGAGCCGCGCCCCAGAGCGCCAGATCGTGGGGATGAGCGGTGTGAACAGGCCGATCATGCCGATGTGCTCGCCCGGTTGCGGGTCAATCGCGCCGAGCGGGTCGCCGCTGGCGGACGGCGCCCACCCCGCGCGCGTGAACAGCTGCTGCGAAAGCGCGTTGATGGCCGCAAATCCGAGGGCGCGGGCGACGGGGTCAGCGCATGCGAAATCCCGCGCCAGCGCCGCCGCCGCCACGCCAGAGAGATCACGCCCGCCGTAGCGCTGGCGCAGCGGAGCTTCGGTTCCCTCAAGCTGGATATAGCTGAAGCCGATCGACCCGTCTTCCAGCTCGAGCGCGCAAAACTCGGCGTCTTTGCTCCCTGTCGGCGGCGGCACATGCAACGAGCGCACGCGCGGCGCGCCCAGGCGGGCCGCGATGCGTTCAGAGAGCGTTATGTAGAAATCGGTAATCGGCTGCATCGCAAGAGTTCGCTCTTGTGGGCCAGGTTGGGTGCACCGTACTATTCTTCTTTCTCGTTCAACGCCGATTCAATATCCTTCAGGCGATGATAGGCAGAATGACCGACAAGGTCTCCAGGCCAATCTGGTCCACGCTCTCTGCCGCTGAACCATGCTTCGGGTGCTTCTTGCAGCGCGGCAAGGACATCTGTCTGAACTTGCCGATGCCAGGCTAGAACTTCCTGGGGAGAGCGATGGCGCCATCGCATGTAAACGAGATGGTTTCCCTGGTTGATAGTGAGTCCGCGTTCTTCGCTTGGTCTGGGCTGCCTCCTAGCGGAACGGGCGACGTCTGCCTTCCAATGGGTGATGTGAACGAGTGCATCTTTGACGGTCCAGGGGTCTTTGGATTCAGAGCGGCGCAACAAACGATTCCATTCCTCGTCGGTAAGGTTGGCAACGAGATGATCGAGCAGCTCGAACTCGCGGATGGTACGTTCGATAACTTCCTCACGGTTGTGACGCGTCATAGGGAAACCTCCGATCTTCATGCTGCCTGACGGTTCGGGGTGCACACATCTGCCTTCTGTGTGCGATTACGTTCGGTACGAGTGTGCGCTGATAATCTGTAGAGAGCCAAGGATGGCCCTATCTTCGACCTGGCAAACAGGCTGGGTATCGTTCGATGATGCGGCATCCTATCGACATTCCTCTTGACGACGCCATAGGGATGAGCACGAACTGATTCGCAAACGAAACAGACAGGGTCATTCGAGTCGTTCAACGGCTTGCGTCTACCGCCAGCCCGCGGAGCGAAACCGGTCGGCTGCCGGTAACTACTCAGCCTCTGCCACGAATTACACGAATGATCACAAGCAAAATTCGTCAAATTCGTGCAATTCGTGGCAACAATCCAGACAGGCTGAGCAGTTACATCCACCGAACCGAGCACGATCAGGAGTGGGCCAGGCCAGCGCTTCTCCGTGTAGTTGGGCGCGCTGTTGCCGATGATGACTTGTGATAGGGAGTGACAGCCGCGTTCATGGCACTGCCACTCACAACATGACCTATGGTGTACTATCTTCAGTCAAGGTTCGGTCGTTGAGTGGCTGCACAGGGCGGTTATTGGCTTCGAACAGGCTCTCCAATTTGCTCAATTGGGCAGATGACAATTCGACAGGCGTGGTCATCACCAGCCAATTGACTCCTTCGGAGCATGGCGGCGTGGTAAGGGAACCACTGTAACGGTAGGTCGTTCGGCTGCTGGGCAGAAAATCCATGGCATTGATCTTGACGCCAGCGTCTACTACCTCCGACTTTTCAGCAGGTAGGTTGTTGATAAATGGGTCAACGGCTGCATTCGCAGCGCCTTCTTGCAACAACAAGCCCACAACCGCCAGTTTCCCATCCGCGCTTTTATGAACGATGTGGAATTCAGCGGCGAATGACTTGCCATCAACTTCATGTTCACTGGGCGCGTGGTAATGAAACTGCGCGACATCATAACGAACGCCGTCCAATTCGATGTAACTGCCAGCGTCATAGTTCACCTGTGCGGTATGTCCGTTGTTCAAGATCTTCACTTCGCTGGGTTGATAGTGAAAAGTGATATTGGCTAGATCTTGTTCATTTGGCGAAGAAATATCGATAGGCGATTGGTTCTTGCCCACTCCGCACATTTCATAGCTAGGGTCTAGTTCGCCCCAATGCGCAGGCCCTTCTTCGCCTTCATAGGTCCAATGGGCAGGCGCAGGCGATGCCGTTGGTGCAGGTGTGTTGCCGGGGGCGCAAGCACCTGCGATCAAGAGCAAGGCTACAAAGGTTGTGACCAATAGGAATGGTAGTTGCCGTTTCATCGCATTCTCCTTTGGGTGGTTGATAGGTTCCCGCACTACTCACTATGTAGATTGGTGAACTATCATTGGGAAATCCCAGGCGGCGGATCGGAAGATCCAACCTACATGGGGCCGGCTACTTTCACCACCTCGGTGGGAGGACAAGGGAATTGCCGGATCGAAAGGATGATAGGACAAACAGAATTCGCCATCCAGTCAGAAAACTGTTCATTTACTGCTCACTTTTCCTTTGAAACCGTCGCAGAAAGCATCCTTTTCGACTTCAGTCTCGCGAGTGTGCCGTTCCGTCCATCAGGTAGTCGGCCAGTCATAGCTCTAAAGCATCAAGCCTCACGATGTGGTCGCCACGGCTCGTGCTCGTGCGTGAGCCAGACCAGCTCGGGGTCGAGTGAGCGCACCCGCAGCTGGCCTTCGGTTTTCGGCTCGTCGAGCTCGCCGAACCAAACCGCCACGTCGCCGCCGATGACGAGCGGACGCCCGCCCGTCTCGACGATGACCATCTGCGACCCGCGTGTGTGGCCCGGCGCCGGGACGAGCCGCAGACCGGGAAGCAGTTCGAACTCGCCGTCGACCGCCACGTACTGCACGCCGGGCGCACCGACCCACTCGCGAATGGTGTAGTCGTCCTGGCTGCGCGCATCGTCGAGCTCTAGACGCTGGACATAGATCGGCTTGCCGGCGAAGAGGTGGTTGCCACCACAGTGGTCGAAGTGCAGGTGTGTGTTGACGACAAGGTCAATGCCGGCGAGGTCGAAGTCCTGCTTGTTCAGCGGACTGAGGCGGGGATCAAGATCGGCCACCGCCGGGTGCAGCTCCGTCATGCCGGTGTCGACCAGCACACGCGCATCGGGATGGTCGATGACGTGCACATAGACCGGCATCCGCTCGCCCTCGGCGAGCAGGTCGGCAACCTGGACGGGCGTGATGGTGATTTCGTTGTTCATGGTCATTCTCCTCCACGACAGAACAGAGCATAAGTGCTATCCTCTCAATATGGAAATAAGCCAAATTCCGAAGCTGTCGAAGCCGCCTAACGAAAAACGTCACCTGCGCCTGCGGCTGGCGAGCCTCCCGCGCCCCCTGACCTCACCGCCGCAGCCGTCAGCTTGACACAGCGTCAGGCCAGGCCCAAGCGCCAGACCCACCCAACGACGAACGCCGCCCGTGACGGCGAACCGTGCTGACGACCTCACCCCACGATATGGGCCGTGGCTACGCGGCTGCATGAGCAGCTAACCGGACGGGCTGGATCATCAGCAACTCGTTGCTCTCTGATTGCTGGGCGTGGTACAAATCCCAGCGCAACTGGAGATTCAGCCAGAAATCCGGCGAGACATCGAAGAACTTCGCCAGCCGTAGGGCCGTTGCAGGTGTAATGCCGCGCCGCCCATTGACGATCTCATTGATCCGCTGGTAGGGAACATGGATGGCGTCGGCGAGTTGGCGTTGTGTGATGCCCATCGGCCGCAAGAACTCCTCCAGGAGCATCTCGCCGGGGGGTGTGGGTTGGCGGTGGGTAGGAATGCGAACCATGTGATTACCTTGTCTCGTCGAGTTGGTCAAGCTTGCGAAAAGCGACCTTCCACAGCGACTCCGGACAAGTGTGTCGCTCCGCACGCGTGTTCGCACCATTGAAGATATCTTCCGTGCATAACGGGCAGCGCGGGCCGTCCACTGGAAGCAGTGGTTAGGCCCCGCCCAAGCACCAGACCTGCAAAACGAGACCCGCTGTCTATGACGGCGAATCGTGGCCGCCGATGCTGGCCTGAAACAGAGACCGACAGCCATTCATGCCATCGGTTATGCTTGATGCGCCTCCATGTATGCACGGAGCAGCGCGTTGATGCGCGTTTGATAGCCTTCGCCTTGCGCCCGAAACCACTTCAAGACATCGTAATCGAGGCGGATGGTGATTTGTTGCTTCGGGGGCGGCGGTTGGAGGCCGCGGCGTACTACCGCCCTGGC
>JAIBAP010000128.1 GCA_019695115.1 Caldilineales bacterium
AAATGGGGGAAACACAGATGGTTGGCTGGCTTTGGCGGAGCGAGCACGCCTACGTGCGACCGGCGGGGAAATGACACAAATGGGGGAAACACAGATGGTTGGCTGGCTTTGGCGGAGCGAGCACGCCCACGTGCGACCGGCGGAGAAATGACACAAATGGGGGAAACACAGATGGTTGGCTGGCTTTGGCGGAGCGAGCACGCCTACGTGCGACCGGCGGGGGAATGACACAAATGGGGGAAACACAGATGGTTGGCTGGCTTTGGCGGAGCGAGCACGCCCACGTGCGATTGGCGGGGGGATGACACAAATGGCGGAAACACGAATGGTTGGATTTTGATCCGCGAAGGGGGCGAAGAAGTTCGACCGGCGGGGCAATAACACAGAGGGCGGTTCGGATTCTCAGCACTGAAGAGCGACTTTGATGGCGCGCTGATGGCGCTTGTCGATGGCGGTGGTCAGGGCCTGGCGGTAGTCGGCCAGCGGGAAGCAATGGCTGAGCAGCGGCGCGGTTTGCAGCCATCCCGCCGCCATCCAGCGCATGGCCAGATCGAAGGTCGAGACGGTCTCGCCCTGCCACTCGACCACATCGTGGCCGACCGCGCCCACCAGGTTCACCTCCTGATACCACACCGGCGTCACATCCAGGTGCATCCGGTGCAGGTTGACGCCCACCAGCACCACCGTTCCCCCGGCTTTGGTCCAGCGCAAGGCGTTGTTCAGGGTGATGGGGATCCCCACCACGTCGAAAATGGCGTCGAAGCCGCCCATCAGCATCCGGTTTCCCGCCCGCCCGCTGTAGACCCGCGCTCCCGTCAGCTCCACCGTCTTGAGATAGCCGTCGTCACCGGTGAGGAAGACGTGCTGCGCCCCGAACTCCTTCGCTAATTCGGCCTGCCAGGGGAACTCGGCCAGGGCGACGAGGGTGCAGCCAGGCTGGAGATGGCGCAAGACCTGGAGCAGCAGGAAGCCGATCGTGCCACAACCGAGGACGAGCACCGTCTCGCCGGGCCGGGGGATGTGGCGATGGGCGGCGTGGATGGCGACGGCGGCCGGTTCGGTGAAGATGGCCTGGTCGTCGGTGAGGGCGGGGAGGACGGGGACAAGGGTGGCAGCGGGGGTGATGAAGCTATCGCCGAAGCCGCCGCCGACCGCTTCGTGCTCTTTTGGCTCCGAGGCGATCTCGCAGAGGACGCGATGGCCGCAGGCGCAGGCCGGGCAAAGGGGCCGGCGGCCACGGGCCAGGCAGTCATCGGCCCGGCCCCAGCGCACCACCCGGTCGCCGACGCGAAACCCGCGCACGGCTGGCCCCGCCTCCACGATCTCGCCCACCATTTCGTGGCCCAGGTAGATGCGCCGGTGCGCAGGCAGGGCGGTGGGGGCTACATCCAGGCTGGCGTCGAGGAAGATCTGGTGCAGGTCGCTGCCGCAGATGCCGCACAGCCGGTTGCGGACGCGAACCCAGTCTGGCGCCGGCAGGGGTGGGTCGGCGAACTCGGCCAGGCGGAGGGGTGAGGTGGGTGCGAAGTAGGCGGCGGGAGTCAGCCGGGCCAGCGCCTTCGTGAGGGCGAAACGGGCGGGGGTGGGTTCCAGGTAGAGTGTGCGCATCAGGGAAATGACACAGATGGGTTGGTTTTTGATCCGCGAAGGGAGCGAAGGGGGCGAAAGTTTTTCTGGCGGGGAAATGACACAGATGGGGGAAACACAGATGGGTTGGTTTTTGATCCGCGAAGGGAGCGAAGGGGGCGAAGGTTTTTCTGGCGGGGAAATGACACAGATGGGGGAAACACGGATGGGTGGGTTTTGATCCGCGAAGGGAGCGAAGGGGGCGAAGGTTTTTCTGGCGGGGAAATGACACAGATGGGGGAAACACGGATGGGTGGGTTTTGATCCGCGAAGGGAGCGAAGGGGACGAAGGTTTTTCTGGCGGGGAAATGACACAGATGGGGGAAACACGGATGGTTGGGTTTTGATCCGCGAAGGGCGCGAAGGGGGCGAAGGAGATTTGTTCGGAAGAGCGAGTGAAGAGGAGAACGATGCCGATCAGGCCGCTAGGAGGGAGAGGCCGAGGACGAGGAGGAGGGCAAGGGAGAGGAGGCGGAAGGCTTGCGGGCTGAAGCGGCGGTCGAGATGGGAGCCAAGCAGGTTGCCAGCCAGGGCAACGGGGGCCGCTAGCAGGGCGTAAGTCAAGACGGAGGCGGTGAAATGCCGGGCGAGGAAGTGGGTGGTGACGGTCAGGGCGCCGGTGAGGAAGAAGAAGGTCTGGAGGACAGAGCGAAAGGTGTTGTGCGGCCACTGGCGCATCGAGCCGTAGAGGATGACCGGCGGCCCAGAGGTGTTGTAGGCCCCGCCCAGGCATCCGGCCAGGAAGCCGAGCGGGTAGGCCCACCACTTGGCCAGGGGGCGCACTTGCAGCCGTCGCCAGAGGACAAAGAGGGAGTAGAGAGCGTAGGCGACCAAGACGAGGCCCAGGATGGCCTTGACCGGGCGTTCGTCGATGCGCCCCAACGCCCACACGCCCAAAGGCACGCCGCACGCAGCGACCAGCGTCAGGCGGGCCAGTTCGCGGCGGTCGAGGGCGCCGCGGAAGCGCAGCGAGTTGAGGGCGCTGAGCATGAGCGCGACCAGGGCCACCACCGGCGAGGCTGTGCGCACGCCCAGGATGAAGATGGCGAAGGGCATGACGATGAGGGCAAAGCCAAAGCCAGACAGTGTTTGCAGGATGGCGGCGAAGAAGACGCTGGCCAGGAGAAGGGCAGTGGTCATGCGCCGGCGCTGGTTGCGGTTGTGATTTCGATCTCGCCAGCGGGGGTGATGCGCAGGTGGTCGCCGGTGCGCAGGCTGGCGAAGTCGGCCGGGTGGAGGGCGAAGACGGGGATGGGCAGGCTGTACATCACATCGGCGACGATGGAGGCCAGGGCGAAGAAGGTGTCGACGCCGGTGGTGAGGAGGGCGGCGGGGGCAGTGCCGGCGCGGACGGCCTCCAACAGAACGGCGGCGGTGGTGGAAGAGCCGCGGGTGAAGGGCAAGGCCAGGACGCGACCGGCGGCTATCTGGCCGGAAAGCGGGTGGCGGCGGTCGATGATTTCGCCGGTGTGGTAGTCGTAGCCGCCCCAGAAGGAGAGAGGCTCGTGGGCGACAAGGGCGAGACCGGCAGCCGGGGCGGGGACGACGGGCGTGGCGTGGATCACTCGGCCCATACGCCCTCCTCCACGACGACGCGCCCGGCGATGGCCGAGCGCACGCAATCGGCCAGGGCGCCGAAGGCGATGCGGGCGCCCAGCAGCCCCGGTGCGTAATAGGCGTATTTGGCCGAGTTGGTCATCAGGTTTTTGGTTGCGGGCGGGAGCATGGGCGTGGCCAGGATGCAGGTATCGACCGTCACCTGGCCACCGAAGGCCTGCAAGGGGGCCAGATAGCCGGCTTTGTCGGCGAGCAGGGTCATCATCCGGCTGGATGTGACCAGAAAGCGGAGGCGGGGATGGCAGCGTTGGCCAGCGGCCAGGGCTTGATCGAGGAGGGCGGCCAGGTGGCGGAATTCGGCCAGCGAGAAGTGCGGGCTGCCCAGCACAACCATGTCCAAAGCCCCGTCGCCGGCAATCGTCAGCTCGCGGCGGGCGGCGCGCAGGTCGGCCATCCTGAGCGTCACGGTCTGGCGGGGGGCGCGGCCCTGAAAGGCGGCCTCCAGAGTGGGGGCTTCGGGCGTGACGCCGACGATGTGGTAGAGGGCGACGGCGCCGGATGAGGCGACGGCCGCGCCCAGGGCTTTGAGTTGGTCTTCGTCGGGCTGCGCCTCCAGGCCGGCAATAACGAGGATGCGGTCGCCAGCGAGCTTGCCCAAGAGATGGCCGAGCACCGGATAGAAGACGTCGTCGGCTTGGACGGCAAGGGGGATGTCCGCAAGCTGCACGAGGATGTCGCCGGCTCGGTTCTCGGTCAGGTGCAGGCCGGCGGCCGGGACGCGACCGGTGATGGCGCAGCAGATATCGAGCAGGTCAGGGTAGCGTTCGGTGCGTGCGCCGCAGACCGAGTTGGCAAAGACGATGGCGTTGGACTCGCCCCAGGCGATCTGCTGGCCGAAGGCGGGTCTGGGCGCGACCTGGTAGGGGGCGCAGGTCCAGGTGGCGGCGCTGTCGAGGCGGTCGCCAATCATGCTCTGGTAGGCCAGCATCTGGCGGCGGGCGTTGGCGGCCCACGCGACGGGTACAGGCCACTCGCTGTAGCCATGCTCGTCCAGCCCGCTGACGTTGAGGGTGGTGGGAACGACGACGCGCGCGCCCAGCCCGGCCAGCCGTTCGGCGAATTCCAGCCCGGCCTGGCCGATGTAGATGGTGCTGTCGATATGGGCGCCGGTGATGTCGAGCAGTTCAGTGGCGCCGTAGACCTGGGCCATGCGGACGACGATCTGCATGGCGAGTTGGACGGCGGGGCCGTGGCGGCCGTCGAGTTTGGCCTGGTCGGTGGGGGTGAGGTGCATGGGGAGGAGTGGAGATTGGTTATTGGAGATTGGTTATTCTTTAGTTTCCGGTAACTCGGTGACGAGTTGAAGCGCCGCGATTTCGGTATTGCGGTTCTGAACCTTACAAAAGCGATAGAAAAGGATGAGGAATGAGG
>JAIBAP010000129.1 GCA_019695115.1 Caldilineales bacterium
ACGCTCGCGCTTCGGTTCACGCCTCACGTTTCACGCCCACCATGCCGCTCCTGACGGGGCGCTCCTGACGGAGGCGCTCGCTCACGCTCGCGCTTCGGTTCACGCCTCACGTTTCACGCCCACCATGTCATTCTTGATCGGCGTCATCGAACGCATCACCTTTCATAACGAAGAAAACGGCTACACCGTGGCCCGGCTGACGCCTGAGCGCGGGGGCGAGCAGGCCACCATCGTCGGCAACATGCTGGGGATCAGTGTGGGCGAGTCGGTGGAGTTGCGCGGGGAGTGGAGCAGCCATCCCCACTACGGGCGGCAGTTCAAGGTCGAGGACTTCCGCACGGTGGCGCCAGCGACGGCGGCCGGGATCGAGAAATACCTGGGGTCAGGACTGATCAAGGGCATCGGGCCGGTCACGGCCACCCGCATCGTGCGGCGCTTTGGCAAGGATACGCTGCGCGTGATCGACGAAGAACCCGACCGGCTGAGCGAGGCGCTGGGGGTGGGCAAGAAGCGGGTGGAATTGATCAAGGCGGCCTGGATCGAGCAGCGGCAGATCAAAGAGGTGATGCTGTTTTTGCAAGGGCATGGGGTGAGCACCACGCTGGCGGTGAAGATTTACAAACAGTATGGCGATGCTTCGATCGGCGTGCTCAAGACCGACCCCTACCGCCTCCAGCGCGACATCTATGGCATCGGCTTCAAGACCGCCGACAAGATCGCTCAGGCGCTGGGCATCCCGCACGATAGCCCGGAGCGGGTGGCCGCGGGCGTGGCCTATGTGTTGGGCGAGAAGGCCGACGAGGGGCATGTCTTTACCCCACGGCCCGAGCTGGTGACGGAGGCGGCCACCCTGCTGGAAGTGCAGCCCGAACAGACCGAGGCGGCCATCGAACGCTTGCAGGCCGATGAGCAGGTGCGGCTGGAGCCGGTGCAGTACCGCATCTCGTCTGAGTCGGCGACGCTGGCCGAGGCGCAGGCCGTCTATCTGACGCCGTTCTATTATGGCGAGGTGGGCGTGGCCGGTCGCATCCGCAAGCTGAAGGAGGCGCAGGCGGCGCTGGGGCGCACCCGGCTGGCCGCGTTCGAGCGTTTCCGGTGGGACGAGGGTTTCGCCAATCTCCAGCGCTACCTGGGGCACGACCTGGCCCCGGCCCAGCGCGAGGCCGTGCGCGCCGCCCTCACCCACCCGGTGACGGTGCTGACGGGCGGCCCCGGCACCGGCAAGACGACTTCGTTGCGCGCGTTGATCCGCCTGCTGCAGGCGGCTGGCAATCGTTTCGCCCTGGCCGCACCCACCGGCCGGGCGGCCAAGCGGATGGCCGAAGCCACCGGTCACGAGGCCAAGACCATCCACCGGCTGCTGGAAGCGGGGCCGGGCGAGGCGGGCGGGCTGGGCTTCAAACGCAAGGCCGAGAATCCGCTGGAAGTCGATATGCTGATCGTCGATGAGGCGTCGATGCTCGACCTGCTGCTGACCAATCACCTGCTGAAGGCCGTGCCGCCGGGCGCCCATCTGCTGCTGGTGGGCGATGTCGATCAGTTGCCGTCGGTGGGCGCGGGCAATGTCTTGCGGGATGTGATCGATTCGGGCGAGGTGGCGGTGGTGCGGTTGGAGACGATCTTCCGACAGGCCGCCGGCAGCTACATCATCAGCAACGCCCATCGCATCAACCAGGGCCAGATGCCGGTGTTCCCGGCTGATGCGACCGATTTCTTCCTGTTCCAGATCGAGGAGGTCGAACGCTGCGCCGACATGGTGATCGACCTGGTGACGGCGCGCATCCCCAAGAAGTTCGGCATCCCGGCCAATGACATCCAGGTGCTCAGCCCCATGCACCGGGGGCCGCTGGGCGTGGGCATGGTCAACGAGCGATTGCAGCAGGCGCTGAACCCGGCCGGCGGCGCTAAGCCCGAACGGACGGTGGCAGGCCGGACGTTCCGCCTGGGCGACCGGGTGATGCAGACGCGCAATAATTACGATCTGGAGGTGTTCAATGGCGATATGGGCGTAGTCAGGGAGATCGACCTGGTGATGCACACGCTCACGGCCAGCATCGACGGTCGGGCCGTGGTCTACGATTGGGCCAATCTGGACGAGCTGGTGCACGCCTGGGCGGTTTCGGTGCACAAGAGCCAGGGATCGGAGTATCGGGCGGTGGTCATCCCCTTCCACACCACGCATTATGTCATGTTGCAGCGCAACCTGTTGTATACGGCGGTCACACGGGCGAAGGAATTGGTGGTCATCGTTGGCACGCGGCGGGCCATCGGCGCGGCGGTGAAGAACGATAAGGTGGCCGAGCGGTATTCGGGGCTGGCCGAGCGGCTGCGCGGGTGAGGTGTGTTGTGGGGGGCGAAGGGACGTGGTGGGCGTGCTGCCGCTGCTGTAGCGCGTCTCGCCCCAGGGCTTGTACAGCAGTGGCCCCGTTTCAGGGCCGCTGGCCTATCTTCGTCATTGTGTCCAGCCGCCTGGTTGGGTCAGGATGCCTGATCTTCCACTTTAGCTTGCGGTCCAGTTTTTGGGTCGGCAATTCTATCGAAAGGCAAACAGGGATCTGCCGCCGAAATGGAGCAGCATCATTTGATCGCCAGCCACAAATGCCTCAGTATCATCAGGCGGCGTCCGTGAAGGTTTGAAGTCTGCTTTGCCAACAATGTGGCCGGTCGCCAAGTCAATGGCATAAAGCCTGGCATCAACAGTTTGAGCATATCCCAGCCCAGCGAACATGACCATCGCGTCTACGGGCGGCTGATCTGGAGCCGATAGCTCCCACAGTTTGTGTCCATCAGCCGCATCTATCGCGTAGAGACCACCGCAGGTCGGGGCCATGTAAGCGACCTCACCAGAGACGAGACGAGGATAAACTTTGTGTCCAGGTAAGGAGCAGGGATTCTCGAAGCGCCATTTTTCTTGAAGGGTGCGCGAGTCGATTGCACTTACCCAATCACCATTCGTATAGATCGTCTCACGATCAAGAAGAGGAGGACGAAAACTATCGAGCACCAACGGTGTTTGGCTCAAAAGATTTCCTGGCCAGATACTTTGACGGCGTAGACATTGCCGTTCTCATACTTGACTACTATGTGGCCGTCAGGGAAGGATCGCGATGCTGCACTTGGCGGTGTGCTGGTCCCGGCATCCCACCAGGAAAGCGTTTGAATACCGGGAACCAATTTCCAATCACCTCCTGAGATTGGATAAACCAAATTGTTGTCAGCAGAAGCTACTGACTGTAATTCCAACTCTTTGACCAGGGATAGGTACGATGCTTCAGAGGACTGGAATTTGATGTATGCAAAGGATAGTGCCAGATCAGTACTCGGATTAACTCGTTTGAAATTGAAGTTGGATGAATCGTTAGGGAGTTTGATGGACAAGGCTGCTTCAATTTCTGATCTTGGCGACATGGGTTCACCTCTTCCCGATATACATCCCGATGACAGCGAGAGTATGAACAAAACTGCAACGCATAGAAGTACAGATTGAACTATTTTTCTTTGCACCTTCATATCTATCCTTCCTTTCGTGAATTCTTCTAGCGCAGGATCTCATTCAGTAGAGGAGCCAACCGCTGTGTCCATGGATCAATCACAGGGGCGGGCGTATAGTCTGGATAGTCAGGGAAACTTACATATACGTCGTCACTGGTTTGAGATACGCGCAAGGGATCACTGGCGATATCAAACGGTTTTCCAGGCAAAATGGCAGCCGTGATGCGTACCTTCAATTCACCCACTTTTGACCTGCCACTTCCCTCAGGCTTGGGATCAAAGTCCCAGTAGTCATAAAAACTTGCCTGTCCCGCAAAAGACCAACTCCCATCGCTGTTCAGGGTCACATCTCCTTCGTAGTTGACCGAAAAGTTGCCCAGAGTTCCATTCGTGAGCGAAACAGCAGGGCCAGTAGTCTTGATATGGACACTCCCACCGCCGTTTTGCTTCAGAAAGGTAAGCGCCTGCGGAAAGCCTTTACTATCTTGTACTTTCAGAAGCGGGTTGGTGTCGATTGCTTCTTGCGCGGTCAGTTGAAGCGGGCCACCTTCATCCACGTAGTTGTCTATGAGTTTCTTGGGCAAATAGTGTTTATAGGCTCCTTTATATATCTGTCGGATGATCTCTTGAATTAGAGGTTTGCGCGGTTTTGCTGGCTTACTGGCATAACAGTCCTCCGCCATCTCACATTCGGAATGCCCGGTCAGGTCGATATATTTGGTAGGATTATTCAGGACATAGCTGTACCTGTTCAGGCTTTGCGGATTCCCCGCCCCCGGCACAATCGTGTCCGCCGCCAGGAAGCGGCCAATGACGGGATCATACCAGCGGGCGTTGTAAAACAGCAACCCGCTCCCGCTGTCTTTGCGCTGGCCGGTGAAGTTGAAACTGGTCGGCGTCGTGCCAGCGGTGTAGCGAGGTGCGCCGTAGGGCATGTAGCGCAGCTCGGTGTTGGTGTTGAGCCGCGCACCCGCACTCGTCAAGGTCAGCGCCTGCGAGCCGAGATGATCGCCCAGCAGGTAGTTCACCGTGCCGGTGCTGGTTCCT
>JAIBAP010000130.1 GCA_019695115.1 Caldilineales bacterium
CTCGTACGGCGGTTGGCATGGTTCTCTCCTTGCAGGAGCTTGTGGGAATGGTTTCCTGCAATCATGAACCATCCAGCCGCCTTTGTCACGTCAGCACTTAGCGGAAACTAAAGTTATTGGAGATTGGTTATTGGAGATTAGGCGTTAAGCGTTGATTGTTGACTGTTGACTGTTGATTGTTGACTGTTGATTGTTCCCGAATATCCAAACGAAAACCACGCACCACGAAACACGCACCACGCACCACGAAACACGCAACACTATCCATTATCCTCCTTTTCCCCGGCGATAAGGGCCAGGGCGAGCGCTTCTTCTTCGGCGGGCGTGGCGCAGCGGCCGTCGAGTCGGGCGGCGCGCACGCTTTGCAGAAGGCGACGATAGATGGGGCCGGGACGAACGCCCAAAGCCTTCAGGCGGTCGCCGGTGAGATGGATGGTCGTGGGGCGAATCCAGAGGCGGTAGTCGTCCAGCCGCTGCCTGAGCAAGGGGTCGTCGTTGGCATGATAGGCGATGAGCAGGGCGGCGTCGCTGAACGGCGCCAGCAGCCGGTCGATTCGTGACGGTGGCAGGCCGGGGGCCGTCAGGTCGGGCTGCAGGGCGGCGAGCCGGATGCCTTCTTCGACCAGCTCGCTCGTGCGGGCGTTCACGTGCAGCCGGTCGAGTAAGCTGCGCTGCACCTCGGCCGGGCAGTGCTGCATCCAGAGGCCAAAATAGAGTTGGTCGACATCGGCGGGTAGGGCGGGCAGCTGCGAAATGGCCGGGCGCAGAGCCTGGAAGCGGGCGTCGAGGGCGCTGTGCCAGGCCAACTGGGGGTGAAGACTCCGCAATACGCCCAACTGGTCGAGGCGGCGTAGGGCGTTTTCGGGCTGTTTTTCCTGGAAGATGAGTTCGAATTCGTGGCGAAGGCGGGTTTCGCTCAGGCGCGGGAGGAGGTCGATGGCCTCGACGATCAGTTGCTCGCTGCGGTGATCGATGCGAAAGCCAAAGCGCTGCTCGAAGCGGACGGCGCGCAGGATGCGGGTGGGGTCCTCGATGAAGCTGAGCGAATGGAGGACGCGGATGACGCCGTTTTCCAGGTCCTTTTGGCCGTGGTAGAAGTCCAGCATCTCGCCCCAGTGCGGCCCGTCCAGCCGGATGGCCAGGGTGTTGATGGTGAAGTCGCGGCGGTGGAGATCGAGTTTGATGTTGGAGGATTCGACCACCGGCAAGGCGGTGGCTTCTTCGTAGAATTCGGTGCGGGCGGCGGCGAAGTCGAGGCTGGCGGGCGTGCCATCCGGCAGGAGCGAGCCGGCGTCGAAGGCGTCGTCGTCCCGAATCCATTTGGCGGTGCCAAAGCGTTTGTGTGCGCGGACGCGGCCGCCAAAGCGCCCCGCCAGCCTGTGGGCCAGCCGGTCTGCCTCGCCCTCGACCACCAGGTCGAGATCGAGGTTAGGGCGCTGCAACAGCAGGTCGCGCACGAAGCCGCCGACGGCATAGAGCGGATAGTCCAGCGCGGCTGCGGTCTCGCCGGCCTGGTGCATGAGTTCGAGCAGGGCTGGGGGGAGGATTTGTTCCATTCTGGCGCCGGCCGACGGCGACGCCAGGCCCGGCTCGCGCTCGCCCCACAGCTTCAAGAGGTCGGTGCGGGTGACGATGCCCACCATCTGGCCTTGTTCGTCCACCACCGGCATCTGTCCCCAGCCCGATTCCATCATCCGTTTTTGCAGCGCCGGCACCGAATCGTCGATGCCGATGGTGTAGTTGCCGGCCCGCATCCGGTAGTGCACCGGCACTTTGTAGAGGTGGTGATGGAGGGCGCGATCCAGCTCGCGGCGGGTCATCAGCCCCAGCAGCTGGCCGTCTCGAACCACCGGGAAGCCTTCGTGCCCCAGCCGTTTCATGCGCTCGTCCGCTTCGGCCACGGTGATGTCGGGGGAGAGGGTGCTGACCCCCCACGACATGATCTGGCGCACGGTCAGCGGCGGCCGCACGTGCGTCTGCAGCGCCGCCGTCAGCCGGGCCTGGACCTCGCTCAGGCTTTGGTGGCGGATGAGGGCGGCCGCAGCGCGGGCGTGTCCACCGCCGCCAAAGACGGCGGCGATGTCGCCCACGTCGATGAAGGTGGTGGTGGAGCGGGCGATCAGGTGGATGCGGTCGCGCAGGTCGACGATGAGGAAGAGGCCGTCGGGGTCGAAGATGTCGCGCAGCTTGTGGGCCAGGGCGCTGATCTCGTCCACCTGTTCGTCCACAGCGGCGGCGGCGATGACGATGGTGTGGCCGGCGATGTCGAGCGTTTGGGCGCTCTCTTGCAGTTGTTTGAGCAGGCGCTGCTGGGCCGGGGTGAGGGGGTGGTGGAGGAAGGTGTTGACGACCTCGAGGTTGGCGCCCTGCTCCAGCAGCCAGGCGGCGCAGCGCATGTCGCGCGGGGTGGTGCTGATGTAGGAGAGGCTGCCGGTGTCCTCGTAGATACCCAGGAAGAGGAGGGTGGTCTCGATGGGGCTGAGGGGGATGCCCCGGCTGATGATCTGCTCGACAAGCAGGGTGGTGGTGGCGCCCACCTCCTCACCCCAATAGTGAAAGCTGGCCGAAAGCGGGCGCTCGCGCGGGTGGTGGTCGATGACGCGGATGGGGGTGTCGTGCGTCATCCCGCGCACGGCCTGCACTTGCTGCGTATCGACGAAGATGGCCTGTTCGATCGGGCGACGGGGCAGTTCGTCGGCGCGGCGAAAGGGTAAGCTGCTGCGATAGAGGGTGAGGAAATCGCGCAGGTTACGGTTGAGGGTGTGCGGCAGCACGGCGAACGCTTCAGGGTTGAGCTTGCTGGCGGCCAACAGGCTGGCCAGGGCGTCGAAATCAGCGTTTTCGTGCGTGAGGATGACTTCCATCGGATTCCACCCTACCATTCTATCACATCCCTGTACTTTTTGAAATGAAAGCGCCTGGTGGGGTGCATCTTACCCCGGCGGATGGGGGGGATGGGCGGATTACTGGGATGGGCGGATCATTGAACTCCCACCCAAACTCCCACCCTGTCATTCCGAATGCTTCATGCCACGCGGCGGCATGCGCCCGAGCAAGAAACTCCTTGTCGTGTCATGCTGAGTGAAACGAAGCATCTACGGGTCGATCACACAAAGTTGTTGCGGTGATCAGCCAGTGAAGCATCCATTCGCTATGCTCAGGACAGGTTCTCGATTTCGGGAGTTTCTAAGCAACGAGTCGATCTGGCATTCTGTCGCTTCGATCCGCCAGTGAGGAGCCTGCCCTGAGCGCAGTCGAAGGGTCCCCAAGCTCGGAAGTTCATCGTCTGAGCGGCGACGATGACCGGGATGGCCTGCCGGCCTATTGGGAGGCGCATTTTGGCTTTAGCGACGGCGATGCAAGCGGCGACAACGGTCGCGACGGCGACCCCGATGGCGACGGGCTGGACAACACCGGCGAATTGGCGCTGAAAACCGACCCCCTGAACCCCGACAGCGACCATGACGGCGCCAGCGATGGCTGGGAAGCCGCCCACGGCACGAACCCGATCAACCCCGCCGACAGTCGCCGCCTGGTTTACCTGCCCCTGGGTGTGGTGAAAATGTTATGGGTGCGTCCTAAATGAGTTGGAGACACGGCTGCATCTTGGTAAACTGAAAACGACAATCAAATCGATTTTCACTCACGCGGAGGGAGCCATGTCGTCCAACTCAAGCATCATTGTACAAGAGGT
>JAIBAP010000131.1 GCA_019695115.1 Caldilineales bacterium
CTTCGCGGATCGCCCTCCCCGCCCCGTTCGCACGAAGGCGTGCGAACTCCGCCATCCTTCGCACCCTTTGCGTCCTTCGCGGATCGCCCTCCCCGCCCCGTTCGCACGAAGGCGTGCGAACTCCGCCCCCCTTCGCACCCTTTGCGTCCTTCGCGGATCGCCCTCCCCGCCCCGTTCGCACGAAGGCGTGCGAACTCCGCCATCCTTCGCACCCTTTG
The DNA here is from genome assembly GCA_019695115.1 of Caldilineales bacterium. Taxonomy (GTDB): domain Bacteria; phylum Chloroflexota; class Anaerolineae; order J102; family J102; genus SSF26. Next base: position 219 of record JAIBAP010000131.1, read on the forward strand.
CGTCCTTCGCGGATCGCCCCCCCACCCCCGGATTGACGCGACCGCCCGCGCCGCGGACAATCCCGCTATGCAACTCGGACTCGACATCACCGCCCTGGCCACGCCCCTGAGCGGAGTGGGCGTCTACACCGCCAACCTGTGGGAGCAGCTTGGCCGCAACCCGGCCGACGCCATCATCCCGCTCACGCACCAGCAGCCGGGAACAGGTCAGCGCCGATGGATGAACAAAACTGTATGGATGCAGGCCATCCTGCCCTGGCAACTGCGCCGCCTGCACTTGGACGCCTGCCACTTCACCAACAACGTTGCCCCGGTCTGGGGGCCATGTCCCACCATCCTCACCATCCACGACATGACCCTCTGGCTGTTCCCGTACTACCACTACCGCAAGCGCCTGCTGGCCATGCGACCCATCCTGCCGTTGGCCGCCCGTCGCGCCGCCGCCGTCATCACCGTCTCGCAAAGCGCCCGCGCCGACATCATCCGGCTGCTGGGCCTGCCCGCCGACAAGGTTCACGCCATCCACGAGGCCCCTGCGCCCATCTTTCGCCCACTCTCGCCCGGCCCCGCCCTGGCAGCCGTGCGCCGGCGCTACCAGCTCCCCGACCACTTTTTACTCTACGTGGGCACCATCGAGCCGCGTAAAAACCTGGTGCGCCTGCTCGAAGCCTTCGCCCGGCTGTCGCCATCCTTCCCCCACCACCTGCTGCTGGTCGGGCAGCGCGGCTGGAAAGATGACGAAGTTTTCGCCGCTGTCGAGCGGCTGAACCTGGCCGCTCGCGTCCGCTTCCTCGGCTTCGTCCCCGCTGACGACCTGGCGGCGCTCTACAACCTGGCCGCAGCGATGGTCTTCCCCTCGCTCTACGAAGGCTTCGGCTTGCCCGTCGTCGAGGCCATGGCCTGTGGCACACCCGTGATCGCCAGCAACCGCGGCGCCCTGGCCGAGGTCGCCGGTAGGGCAGCCGAGATGGTAGACCCGACCGACATCGCCAGCATCACCGCCGGGCTGGAGCAGGTGCTTTCCAACCCCGACCGCCGGGCCGAACTGCGGGCGCTGGGCCTGGCTCGCGCCGCCGGCTTCCGCTGGGAGACCACCGCCGCCCAAACCCGCGCCGTCTATCAGCAGGTGATCGGGTAGACAAGTAGAGAAGTAGACAAGTAGACAAGTAGACAGGTAGACAAGTAGACAGGTAGACAAGTAGAAACAGTCAACAGTCAACAATCAACAATCAACGAAGAACTTGCCACCTGCGACCTGCCCCCTGCCCCCCCTGCCCCCCATGCCCCCCACCCCCTTCCTCCATCTCCAACTTCCCAGCCCGCTGGTGCTGGCCTCCGGCATCTGGGGGACGTCGGCGGCCTTGCTGGGCCGGGCGGCGCGGGCCGGGTGCGGCGCCGTCACCACCAAGAGCGCCGGGCCAGAGCCGCGGCGCGGGCATGTCAACCCCACCTGCATCGATTGGGGCGGCGGCCTGCTCAACGCCATCGGCCTGCCCAACCCCGGCGCCGAGCACGAACTGGACATCCTCCGCCAGGCCAAAGCCGAACTCGCCCCCCTGGGCAGCGCCCTCATCGCCAGCTTCTTCGCCGATACGGTCGAGAATTTCGGGCGCGTGGCCGCCACCCTGGCCCAGGCCGCGCCCGACCTGCTGGAGGCCAACATCTCCTGCCCCAACGTCCATTCCGACTACGGCGAACCCTTCGCCGCCAGCGCCGCCAGCGCCGCCGCCGTGACGGCCAGCGTCAAAGCCGCCGTCCCCAGCATCCCCCTCATCGTCAAGCTGGCGCCCGATGTGCCCGCCATCGCCCGCATCGCCGCCGCCGTGGTCGAGGCCGGAGCCGACGCCATCTGCGCCATCAACACCATGCCGGGGATGATCATCGACATCGAAAGCGGCCAGCCGGTGTTGCGAAACCGGCGGGGGGGCGTCTCTGGCCCGGCCCTGTTGCCCATCGCCCTGCGCTGCGTCTACGAAATCCACCAGGCCGCGCCCGCCACCCCCATCATCGGCGTCGGCGGCGTCACCTCCGGCCAGGACGCCATCGCCATGATCATGGCCGGGGCCACCCTGGTCGGCGTCGGCAGCGCCATCCATTACCGCGGGCCAGAGGCCATCACCCTCATCGGCGCGGAGATGGACGCCTGGCTGAGCGAGCACGGCCACGATGCTGCCGCCCGTATCCATGCCCTGGCCCACCGTGAACCAGAGTACGACCTGGAACCCACCCCCGCCCCCATCCCCTCGTGACGACCTCACCCTCCCCCTGTCGGCCTCAACCCGCCCGCCTCGGCGCGGTTCAGGTCGAGAACAGCCGCACCAGAACCTTCATCTTCGACGCCCGCTGGCAGGCCGAACCCGGCCAGTTTCTGATGGCCTGGCTGCCACGTTTCGACGAAAAGCCCTTCAGCCTGGTCGATGACGACCCGCTGACGATCACCGTGGCGGCGGTGGGGCCGTTCACCACCCTCCTCCACCGCCTGCGGCCCGGCGACCGCCTCTGGCTGCGGGGGCCGCTGGGGCAGGGCTTCCAGATCGGGGGCAGCCACAGCCTCCTGCTCGTGGGCGGCGGCTATGGCGTCGCCCCGCTCAGCTTCCTCGCCCGGCGGGGCCTCGACGCCGGGCGAACGGTGTCGGCAGTGATCGGCGCCCGCACCGCCAGCGACCTCCTTTTCGCCGAGCGTCTGCGCCAGCAAGGGGCCGAGGTGCGCCTGGCCACCGAAGACGGCAGCCTGGGCGAGTGCGGGTTGGCCACGGAGGTGGTCGAGCCGCTGCTGGCGCGGGGTGCGTGCGATGGTCTCTTTGCCTGCGGGCCGCACGGCATGTTGGCGGCGCTGGCTCGGCTGGCAGAGCGTTTTGGCGTCCCGGCCCAACTTTCGTGGGAGGCCACCATGCGTTGCGGCCTGGGTCTGTGCGGATCGTGCGAGAAAGATGGTAAACTTCTCTGTCTCGATGGCCCTGTGTTGCCCTATTTGCCCGCCGGGGATGGCTTCGGCCCTTCGGCCTCGCCATGACAGGCGCCCTCCCTTCCCCCCTTCGCACCCCTTCATCTCCCCTCATCCCTCTTCGCCCCCTTCGCGCCCTTCGCGGATCAACCCGCGGGCGCACAGCTTGCCATCTCCCCTCATCCCTCTTCGCCCCCTTCGCGCCCTTCGCGGATCAACCCGCGGGCGCACAGCTTGCCATCTCCCCTCATCCCTCTTCGCCCCCTTCGCGCCCTTCGCGGATCAACCCGCGGGCGCACA
>JAIBAP010000132.1 GCA_019695115.1 Caldilineales bacterium
CTCAAAGAGACCTGAGCGCAGCCAGCGTCATGATCTCGCATCTCCCCTTCTGGTTTATATCAAGTCCGGTATCCTATGATACTGGGCTTTTGTTTTCCACGCGATCCGCCATGCCCAGGGGCCGGCGCTCAAGATCGGCGAAGCAGGGATAATTCAATAAGTCCAGTCTGAAAAAAACAACCCATCGCCGCCGGGAAACCGGGCGACTGGAAGTCGCTGCTGCGCAAGGGAAGCCACTCCACGGTGGCTGGTATGATTTCCAATAAATAACATAGACACCTCCTATAATAAGGGGTATAACGGGTAGTGAAAGCCAACCCGAAACCCAAATAAGAGGAGGTGTTTTCATGGGTAGTGTACACGAACCCGAGCTCAACGGGCCAATTGTGTATCGGTGTGCGCAAGCAGGATGCGCTCCGTGCATGCGGCGACTGCTGCGATATCACCGCGGCTTGGTGCTGGCGGTGATAAAGCGGCAAAGTCTGGGCGAGGTGTTGTTGGAGGATGCCATCCAGGAAGGGATGGTGGCGTTATGGAAGGCAATCTGTCGTTTCGATCCCATGCGCGGCGTGGCGTTTTCGACCTATGCATGGGTTGCGATCGAGCGCCGGATCTGGCGGGTGGTTGAGCAACAGCGAGGTGGGGGGTTTCTCACGCTGGTGGAAGCGGTGGATTCCCTAGCAACACAGGAGGAACGTGATGAGCTAGCGAAGGTGTTGGCCAAGCTTCCGGGACGCTTAGGCGCCATTATGGTGGCGGTCTACGGGCTGGATGGCACGGAACCCCGCACCTATGCCGACATTGGGCGTCAGTTGGGTGTGAGTCGGGAATGGGTGCGCTATTGTCACAATCGAGCCCTGGCTCTCCTGCGTACGCCGGTATATTGCCTGCCCTTGCGAGAAGTGTGGGAACGGCATGACCGGGCGTCGTATCAGCAGGTGATCGCCTTGCTGCGCGCCTGGCAGCGCAAGCAGCGAGCGGCCAGACGGCAGCGGGCGACCCGACAGCGGGAGTGCGAACGATGAGCAACATCCTCATTCCGGCCCTGACTGCCGATCAGGTCTTGGCCGCAGCCACGGCGCCGAACAGCCCATTCCGTGACTTGGTCGGCCCCGCACGACAGGAACTGGTGGCTGCCCGGGAGAACAAGACGCCAGCGGCTGAGTGTCGCAGCCTGACGACCCACTTTCAAAGGGTGTTCAACTGGGAGTCCATACGGCCGTTGTTACCGCTGCGGCTCATGGTGCCGGCCGATGTGCCAGCTTGGCGCCCCCGGGTGTGTCGCTCTTACTACCGCTGGTTAGGGTCCGATGACATCCAATCGACCGCTGACCTGGCAGGACTGGATAATTTCGATCTCGTCTTACGACTCTTTGACTTCAGTCCCTGGCGCCCCATTCTCGGCCAGCGTTTCAAGAGCCAGTATGGACCACCCCCCTTTGACCCTGTTAGCCTAGGGTTGCTCATGCTCCTGGGGCGTTGGCGCAACTGGGGGTGGGACACCCTCCTGACCGAGTTGCACTCCCCTGAACGTGGCCGCAGCTATTGCGCCCGCCTCGGCTTCGACCCCAACAACCTGCCAGTCGAATCCACGCTGTGTATGGCCGTCAAACAGACCTCGGAATCATCGTTTCTGGGCTGTGCTGACTCTATTGTCAGCTCACTCATGGCGTACGAGTTGGCCCCCACGCATTCGACCTTCCCCGGCGACCCACCCGAACGTGGGGTCAGCGTTGCCGTGGATAGCCAACTCGTGGCAGCGCATTCTCGTATGCGCTGTCGGCATCAATGTGAAGCCTGTTTTCTTCCTCCCCAACAACGTACTTGTGCTGCGCAGGCGCATGGCAAAGATGGCTGTCGTTGTGACACGGATGCTTGTACCCAACACTGCCGTTTCGCCACCCCCCGTGACAAGAAGGCAACCTATGTCTACTATGCCGGCTCCAATCAGCCGCCTTCCTCTCCCCAGACACCATCTCCCGCAGCCGCAAAGACTCCAGCGACCAACGCCGCACAAACCGCCAACTCGCCACTAGCCAAATCGCGCGGGAAGCACTACTTCGGCTACAAGAGCAAAGCGTTCAACATCCTCGATGATCGCCTCAGTACCTATTGGACGCTTTCCGGCCCCTTCGTCACCGCCGACCGCAACGATCATTTGCAGACCATCCCCGGTTTCAGAGACATCCAGCGCCGCTTCCCCACCCTCCACATTGGCGAGGTCACAGCTGATGCCGGTGAAGGCATCGAGGAAGTCCTCACCTTCATCTACCACGACTTACACGCCATCCGCCTGATTGACCTCCACGGCGCCAGCGGAGATGATCAGCCAGCCATCTGCCTGCAGCGGGGCTATGATCATCAAGGCACACCCCTCTGTCCGCAAGGCTATCGCCTGGCCTTCAATGGCCACGATTACCAGCGTCGCGATAGCAAGTGGGTGTGTCGTCAGGCCTGTCGTTGCCAACCCAAACCCGATGTCGCCCTCGACTCAACCGCCACCGCCGATCATTCCCGCTGTCCCTTCTTCAGCGCTGAACCCTCTTCCGGTCTCATCGTGTGCGTCGGCCTCGCTCTCCCCGATGGTAATATCCGCCTCGCCCGCGATCTCCGCGTCGGTTCCCCCTCCTGGAACATCCGCCAGGGGCGCCAGAGTTATGCCGAGTCCCGCAACGCCAATCAATCCCGTCACGGACTCAAGCGTTCCCCCTGGTGCGGTCTGGCCAACAGCGCCAAGACCAACTATCTCGGTGATATCTTGACCAATACATTAAACTGCGCTCGTTTTGTCAGAGAGGCCACCATCTTACACGCACACTCCATTACCGCTGGCGCCTGATCCAGGGGCAACACGGCCTTGCGCCGCGTTGCCCCTACTTCACGACCTCCTGATCCCTACCAAACTCGTCATGGGCCTTGGCTAATTTGACGCGCCACTTACACGTCCATCCCACCCTCCCTTTTACCTCAGCTCGCCCCAATTCATCGCCTCACCCTGGACCAACGCATCTCTCCCTCAACTGCAACTGCCAGACCAGAGCGCCTTTCCCCTCATTGACCCGACTTATTGTTCCTGTTGTCCCTCCCGCCAGGCCAAATCTGACCAAAAAACTCGCACAACCCATCTCTCGACAACTCCTTCTATGTCGACTATGCTGCGCTCAGACTTATTGATTCATCCCAAGCAGACCAGGCGCTTGTCAATTGGACGATGATCGTCTATAATGCATTTGAAATGCAAAATAGCCGATCAATTCTCGGAGGTGCGGCATGTATGTCCCGCGGACACTCGAACCTTTCGTCATCCGGGCAGCCCAGCAGTTCCCGGTTATTTTGCTGACCG
>JAIBAP010000133.1 GCA_019695115.1 Caldilineales bacterium
TTCGTTCTTGGGCGGAAAGAGCACCCGCCACTCCCAACGCAGCCGGCCCCACAGCCCCGGTTCGCTACCGGCCGCCGGCCACAGCGTTGCTTCCACCTGCGGCAGGCGGGGATCGTCATCCCACAGCAGCGTCTTGGGTTTTCGCGGCCGCCACTCTTCTATCCGCGCCGCCCGTTCCCGCTGCAAGTTTCTCCGCAATGGCAGAAGGAAAAGACTCGCTCTTTGCCACTCTTCTACCCGCGCCGTCAGGTCCCGCTGCAAGGCCCACTCGGCGCCCTGCTCGACCAACCATTTCTGCATCTGCGGCCAGGCCGTGATCAGGCCGCTGTGTCCCAATTCCACGTAGGGCTCGCCGGCCGCATCGGCCCCCTGCGCCACCAGGCCGCAGGCAGCCAAGGCGGCGATGATGTCGCTGGCGCGCCTGGCAGCCTGGCCATCCGGGAATGCAAAATCCGCCTGTCTCGCCCTGCCGCCCACATATTGCCCGGCTTCGACCTTCACCAGCCGCATCAACACATGCTGCATACTCCTCCTATGGTCCTCGTCGGGCCATTGGTCGTAGACGCCCTGCGCCAGGTCGGCGATCACGCCTTCCACACCGCCCTCGGCTTCGTAGTAGGCCCGCGTCAGGGTGCGGTCGCGCGGGTCCGTCCGCCCGGACTTGATGCCCGTGGCATGGCGCATGTACATCCGGTGCAGGGTCTCAGTCAGCAGCGGCAGGGCGGCGGGCTGGCCTTCGACCGCATCCAGCATGCGGCCGATCAACTGCTCCGACTCCAGGAAGATCATCTTGGCTGCGGCCGGCTGGTCGATGACCTGACGCAATCCGTCGCGATTGAACGGGTTGATTGCATCCACCGCATAGCGGTCCGCCGATGGCAGCAGCGCTTGGCTGCTCTGGTCATCGGCCTGCGCCGGGGTCTCCCAACGGTCGCCCGGCACGGTGAGGATGATGTGGAGCACGTTTGGTTTCGCCGCCCCCTCCAGCAGGGCCCACAGACGAGCCTGCTCTTCGGCTGTGGCGGCCTGGAACAGGGCTTCGGCGCAATCCACCGCCAGCAACAGGCGCTGGCGAGGGTGCTCGGCAGCCCAGTTCGTCGCCAGCCCACTCAGCCAGTTCGTCGCATCGCCGTCGCTGCGGCCTGGTTCCTGCCCCAACGCCTGGCCGAGATGGTCTATCAGGGCCTGCACCGGCGCTTGCGTCTCCAACCGGAGCGGCGGCAGAACCTGCCAGGTCTTCCTGCCCTGGCCTGAACCGGCGGCGACGCCCTCCCGCAGCCGCGGCAACAGCATGCCCAACACCAGGCTCGTCTTGCCCGAGCCGGAGCGGCCGGTCACGGCCACCAGGGGCTTTGCCTCCACGCGCCTGTTCAATTCCCTGATTGCAGCCTCCCGGCTGGCCGCAATCAGGGCCTGGGCCAGGTCATGGTTGCCCGATCGCGGCCAGGGATCATGTTCAGGCCCGGTCAGGTCGGGCGCAGGCTCCAACTGCACCTGAGCGCCTGGCAGCAGAAAGACGTAGTCGCCTGCCTCGTGCCCCTGGTTGAGCGTCCACAGACCGGGAGTCTGGCTGTCGCCCACCCGGCGATAGAGCGAGTCCGAGATGTTGAGGTACAACTCCGTCGCCGTCACCACACCATCGCGACCGGCGCCGCGCAGATCTCTGCCGTCGTGCAGGGGATCGGCAGCCAGAGCCTCGAAAAGGGCCAGGGCGAACGGCGAATGGTCAGCCCCCTCGTCCGGGTCGCGCTCGCCCACACTGTAGTCGGGGGGGATATCACTCGCCTGCTGGTTGTGGGCAGCCGATGTGATCGCCTGGCGCGTTTTGCCGCTGACATAGCGCTGCAGCGTCTCCCAATACAGCGGCGGCGGCAGCAGGGCGCTGCGGGTGGCGGATGTCTTGGGCATGGCCCCGGCCGAGCAACAGTCAAGGATGATGAGGACGTGCTGGCAGTCGAGTTCGACCAGCCACTTTTGCACATCGTCCATGGCCAGGAGTCTGCGCTCCGACTCCTCCTGCTCCCGCGGCCGCGCATCCTGGGGGAACAGGTAGCCCTTGATCGTGTTGTCGATGTACCCGGCGTCGCCGTGGCCGGCGAAGTAGAAGATCACCCGCGTGGCCGCCCCTGCCCGGCGAACCTCGTTCGGCAGCGTCGTCTTCAACAGCGCCGTCAGCTTCGCGCAGGTGGCATCCTCGTTATAGGCGGGGATGACCTTGTAGCGATCGAGGGGGTCGCGGCGTCCGGCCTCATCCTCCAGCAAGGCGGCAAGATACCGGGCGTCCGGCTCTGCCGTATGGAGGGGGCGCACGTTTTCATAGCGGTTGATGCCGACGACGACGGCGATGTTGTGCTGGAAATGTTGCTGCAGGGCAGCGGCGGGTGTGCGAACGCGTTGCGCCATGTCGAATCTCGGTGGTCGTGAGCCGGAGCGGCTGCTTTGAGTGGCGGTCCTAAATGCCTGCCAGCAGGATCTCGTTGGCGGGCGAGAGCTGCGCCACCCAGCCTGCGACGGCGCGGCCGCCGGCCAGGGTGGCCCGCACCGGCCACCAGACCAGGTTGTCGGCGCGGCGGGAATCGCCCTGCAAGGCGACGATCGTGCCGGCCGGCAGCTTGTCGACCCTGGCGGCCTGCAGGCCCGGCTCCGCCCGCAGATTGACCTCCACGCGGGCGTACACCTGCTGCGCGTCAGAAGGCCGGGCGATCGGCGCCGACGCCGGCCGGCTGGTGGCAGCGAAATGATTGGCCCAGTTCTGATAGATCGCCTTCAGGCTCTCCCAGTCATCGCCGTGAAATCGCCTGTCCATGCCGCATTTCTCGTCTCCATCGCCGTTGTTGCCGCTCGACATGAACCCCCAGGGCATGTAGCCGGCGGCGCCCTGCTCGTTCAACAGCTTGTCCATCTCGTCGCTCACCCACTTGGAGCGGTCTCTGCGGTCGCCGATATACTCGAACCCTGCTTCTTCGATCAGCACGGGCTTGGGCTGGCGGAGTTTGAAGACCAGGTCGCCGTCGTTTTCCCGGCTCGAAGCCGCGTACTCCTGTTCCTTGCTGGTATTGTCATCGTCGTCGCCGTGGTAGGCATGGTTGGTGATGAAATCCAGGTCGGGGTGATTGTACAGGTCTTTGCGCTGCTGTTCATTTCCCCACATGTGGGCGTGACGGGTGCTGATCATGCCAGTGGTGACCATGTGGTTGCGGCCGTCCCAGGTCTTGATCTGGCGGGCCATCGCGTGCATGAAGGTGATGAGAAGATCCGCGTGGCCGAGATTGTACTTCTCTCCCCGCGACTCCGCTTTGAGTTCGTTGCCGATGTTATAGGCCATGATGCG
>JAIBAP010000134.1 GCA_019695115.1 Caldilineales bacterium
CCAACACCAAAGTGTCTATACAACAACACCGGCGCGCCGGTATAGTACGTTTGCCTTGAGCAAGCGGCTTGGCCGCCGAGCATCGAACCCAACAGGTGTACGGGAATGTCACACTATCCTGACCCAACAACCGATCCCAGCCAACCCGTGATCTATCAGATCAGGATCCGGGGCCATCTGGGGCGTCAATGGACCGACTGGTTCGAGGGCCTGACCATCACGCTGGCAGAGGACGGCGATACGTTGCTGACCGGCCCGGTGATTGACCAGGCCGCGTTGCATGGCTTGCTGAAGAAGGTGCGTGATTTGGGCATGCCCTTGCTCTCGATCAGCACGGTTGAACCAGGCAGCTCGGCTGCGACTGATGTCGCGGAAGGAGGATTACCCATATAACACGCCCAGTCTATTCCAACCCTCTGAAGCAGGGTGCGACAGAGCCTTATTCAAGTACAACTCAACCAGACTTCAAAAAGGAGATACAAAATGAAAAACCTGCAAAAAATGGGCGGCATCTCATCGCTGATCTGCGCCGCAACTTACCTGGTGTGTATGGGACTGTTGTTCACCATACTGGCTCCTATGGAGGGCACAGCCATGGGTTTTGCCCAGTTGATGGATTTCTTCTTGGCCAACCAGACGACCATATTCATCTGGCATCTACTCGCGTATCTGGTTAACGGCGTCTTCCTGGTGATCCTGGCGCTGGCGCTCTTCGACCGGTTGAAGGCTGTCTCACCGGCCACGGGCCAGGCAGCGACCATCTTTGGGCTGATCTGGGCTGCCCTGATCTTTGCGAGCGGTTTTATCACCCTCTACGGCTGGGAGGTCCTTGCGAACCTCTATCGCAGTGACCCGACTCAAGCCGCGACGCTCAAGCTGGCGCTTGGCACGGTGACGACAGGGCTGGACCACTCGGATCGGTTCTTAGGCTGCTTGTGGGTTCTGCTCGCAAGTTGGGCTGCCTTACGGTCAGGGGTGCTGCCGAAGGCCTTGAACTACCTGGGCCTGGGTATCGGTATCCCAGGCATCGTCAGCACGGCCTTCCCGGCGCTTACCGAATTGTCGATCGCCTTTGGTCTGGGAATCATCGTTTGGTGGATCTGGCTGGGAATCGTCATGTTGCGCAAGAACTCGGCCGTGGCGATGCAGGAACCGGTTGCGTTCGGGCCGCGCCAGAGAACAAGTGGAAGTGAGGGATGGATTCGATGAAAGTCTGCATTGTCGGGGCCTCTGGGAAGCGGTCGCCCAGGGCAGGCGCAAGGCACTGCCCCTACGTATAGATTGACCAGCGCATCCAAAATAAAGGGAGATACAAAATGAGTTCAACTCGAAAGATCGCCGTGATCACCGGCGTGCTTTTCATCCTTGCGACCCTCACCGGCCCCTTGCTGGCGACGCCGCTGACAGCGGACCTGACCGCTGCGGACACCCTCGTCCGGTTCTCTGAACAGACGAACCAGGCGGCCGCCGGCGTGTTACTCTGGCTCATCAGCGCCTTTGCCGGCGCCGGCATCGCCATCGCGATGTATCCGGTTCTGAAAGAGCGGAATCCGGGTCTCGCCATCGGATCGGTCATCTTCAGGACGATTGAGGCCGCCTTTTACCTGGTCGGTAAAGTGAGCCTGCTGTCGCTGCTCACACTCGGCCAGCAGTTCAGGGCCGCGGGCGCCGCCGAGCGCCCGGCGCTTGAGGCTGTTGGCAACTTGTTGGTGAGCGTGTACGATCACGCCGGGCTGGTGGCCGTGTTCTCCTTCTGCCTGGGTGCATACATGTACTACACCCTGCTCTTCCAGGCGCGGCTCATTCCCCGCTGGCTGTCGGGCTTCGGCGTCGTCGCGATCACCCTGCTGCTGACGGCGTGCGTGCTGGCCTTGTTCAGCGGCAACCTGATTACCAGCTACATTCCCCTGGCGGCGCCTATCGCCGTACAGGAAATCATCCTGGGGGTCTGGCTGATCGCCAAGGGATTCAATCCCTCTGCCGGCGCTCCTCTGTCTGCGCAAAGGGTGACGAACGAGCGGTTGAGCGCGGCATAGATCGGGCCTATGGGGTTTCCGGGAGGGCTGAAGACCCTCCCTCATGCCCCCCGCTTTGCTTGGAAGTAGTGAAACATGAACACAAACAACAAAACCAATCAAAAAGGAGACCTCAAATGAACACCTACAGAAAGACGGCCGTCATCGTGGGCGTGCTGTTCATCATCGGCACGGTTTCAGGCATTCTGAGCGGCGTCGTGACCGGCCCGATCATGGCCGAGGCGACGTATCCGCTCAACGTCGCTGCGAGCGAGACCCCATGGATCGCCGGAACGCTCCTCATTGCGCTGATGGGGCTGTCGCTGGCGATGATGCCGGTGCTGCTGTACCCGCTGCTCAAGCAGCACAACCACGTCCTGGCGCTGGGCGCGGTTCTGTTCCGCGGAGCCATCGAGGCCATCTCCTACGCGATCATGGTGATCAGTATGCTGCTGATGGCGACCGTGAGCGAAATGTCGCTGCACAGCGGCGCAGCGGAGGCAGCCAGTTTGCAGACACTGGGGTCTATGCTCACCGCCGCGAAAGATTGGACCGAAATGTGGGGGGCGCTCGTGTTCAGTATCGGCGCGCTGATGATCTACGGCGCGTTCTATCAGGCCAGGCTCGTACCCCGCTGGCTGTCAGCCTGGGGACTTCTCGGCGGCGTGTTGTACTTCGCCGCCAACCTGGTCAGCATGTTCGGTGCGCAGCACGTAGCTCCAGACATCGCAGCGGGCATCGGGCAGTTGATGATCCCGCTTGCCCTGCAAGAGATGGTCTTTGCGGTCTGGCTGATCGTGAAGGGGTTCAATGCGCCGGCGACTGCCGATCTGCCTGCCAGGAAGCTGGCGTTGGAGGTTTGAAATGAAAGCCGTTGTCTACCACCGCGCGGGCCTCATCGTGGATGGCGACGCCGCAGCCACAGGCATGACAACGGTCATGGCAGCAGCCGGGGCGCTGTCGTAAGATCGGTGAATGAATGTCGCGGCGGGCGATCTGCGCTCACACAACCGCCGGCCGTGGAAGCCAGCGATGGCTTGACCGGTGCGCCCCCGGATTCACGGAACGATCTATGTCCACGCCCATTCTCGCCACCAAGCTGTACATGCCGCCG
>JAIBAP010000135.1 GCA_019695115.1 Caldilineales bacterium
AACAGTGCCTCCGTCCCAGCCTGCCTTCTCTTTCGGCGCCACTTCAAAAACTCATCCGCACCCTGCTGCCTTCGAACCAAAACTGGCTGCTTGAGCACTTCCCAACTGGTTTAGGACGCACCCAAATCGATTGTGTTCACCAAGGAGAATCCATGACTACTGCATCCGCCCCCATTGGCACCATTAGTGCCGCCATCGCCAACCTGCGCAGCGGCCCTGGCACCAACTTCCCCGTCGTCGCCCAGGCGCGGCAAGGGATGACGCTCACCCTCATCGGTCGCAACGGCGCCGGGGATTGGTGGCAAGTCTGTTGTGTGGACAACACCGCCGGCTGGGTCTATGGCGCTCTGCTGGTGATCGAAGGCTCGACCGCCGATGTGCCCGTCTTTGGCGAAGCGCCCATTGTCGCTGCCTCGCCGGCGCCGCCTCCCATCCAGGGCTGGCGCGGCGAATACTTCGCCAACCGCGACCTGCAAGGCCCACCGGCGTTTGTGCGCGACGACGCCGCTATCGATTTCCACTGGGGCGGGGCCGCCCCCGGTCCCGGCTTGGCTGGCGTCAACTTCTCGGTGCGCTGGACGCGAACGCTCGACTTTGGCGCCGGCAACTACATCTTCTCGGCCACGGCCGATGATGGCGTGCGCGTCTACCTGGATGGCTGGCTGGTCATCGATCATTGGCAGATCGGCGCCGCCCAGACCTACACCGGGCGCTTCGATGGCGTTGGCGCTGGCCCCCATACGCTGAAAGTGGAATACTTCCAGGCCGAGGGCGACGCCGTCGCCGTCTTTCGCTTCGAACAGGCCCGCGAACCTGGCCAGTGGTCGGGCGAGTACTTTGCCGGGGCATCCTTGCAAGGGACGCCGCTGCTGGAACGCACTGAGCCGGAACTGCGGTTCAATTGGGGGATGGGTTCGCCCGATCCCCGCCTCCCTGCTGGCGACTGGTGTGCGCGTTGGACGCGGCAGGCCAGCTTCGAGGCCGGGAATTACACCTTCCAGGCGCAAACGACCGGCGGCCTCCGCGTCTTTCTCGATGGCTGGTGTGTGATCGATCAGTGGCGCGAGGCCCCCGAAGCGCCCTCCTATCGCGGTCGCTTCGAAGGCGTTGGCGCCGGCGAGCACACCGTCAGGGTCGAGTTCTTCGCCCGCGGCCCCGCCCTGGTCAACGTCTGGTGGGAACGCGATTGAACCTATGCGTCTCACCCTGGCTTATGGCCGCACCGGGCTGACCGTCGATCTCCCGGACGACGCCGACATCCTCCGCCCGGCCTCCACGCCCGGCCTGGCCGATGAAGCCGCCGCCCTGCGCGCCGCCCTGCGCCGGCCCATCGACAGCCCGCCCCTGGCCGATCTGGTGCGACCGGGCGATTCGGTCGTCATCATCCACACCGACATTACCCGCGCTACGCCCAACGACCGTATATTGCCAGTGCTTCTGGCCGCGTTGGAAGGGGCGGGCGTCCGGCGGGGCGACATCACGCTGCTGAACGGGTTGGGCACGCACCGCCGCCAGAGCGAGGCCGAGTTGCGGGCGATGCTGGGCGCTGGGGTGGTGGACGACTATCGTTGCCTCCAACATAGCTGCTTCGACGAGGAAAATCTGGTTGGCCTGGGCGTGACTTCGCTCGGCCATCCCCTGCGCATCAACCGCGCCTATCTCGAAGCCGATGTCCGCATCCTCACCGGCTTCATCGAACCGCACTTCTTCGCCGGGTTCAGCGGCGGGCCGAAGGCCGTGTTGCCCTCGCTGGCCGGGACGGAGAGCGTATTCAGCAACCACGGCCTGGGCATGATCGGCCACCCACAGGCCACATGGGGCGTGACGGCGGGCAACCCCATCTGGGAGGAGATGGCAGAGGTGGCGCTGCTCACCCGTCCCACCTTCTTGCTGAATGTGGCGCTGAACACCCGCAAGCAGATCACGGGCGTCTTCGCCGGTGACATGCTGGCGGCGCACGCGGCGGGCTGCGAGTTCGTCCGGGCCAGTTCGATGGTCGGGGTGAGCCAGCCGTATGAGATCGTGCTGGCGACCAACAGCGGCTATCCCCTCGACCAGAACCTCTATCAGGCCGTGAAAGGCATGAGCGCGGCGGCGCAGATCGTGCGCGAGGGCGGGGCCATCGTCATCGCCGCCGCCTGCGCCGACGGCCTGCCCGACCACGGCAAGTACGCGGCGTTGTTGGCGGCGGGCGGCTCGCCGCAGGGCGTGCTCGACCTGATCTCGCAGCCGGGGTTCAGCGAGCACGACCAATGGCAGGTGCAGATCCAGGCCCAGATCCAACTGCGGGCGCAGGTCTTCGTCTATAGCGACGGCCTCAGCGATGGGCAGATCACCCGCGCCCTCCTCACCCCCTGCCGCGACATCCCGGCCACCCTCGCCGATCTCCGGCGCCGCTTCGGCCCGAACGCCCGCGTCTGCGTCCTGCCAGATGGGCCGATGACGATTCCCTATCGCGCTCCAGCGCAATCGGGATAGCTGATGGACAGGCGATGTCACTGGGGAAGACTCCCTACTCCTCTTGTCCGCGCCACATCCTTGTGCTATATTCCCATTCATGTCAGACTTTAGTTTCCGGTAACTCGGTGACGAGTTGAAGCGCCGCGATTTCGGTATTGCGGTTCTGAACCTTACAAAAGCGATAGAAAAGGATGAGGAATGAGGTCAGGGATGCCGTTTACGACGGCGATG